>CAOJLW010000108.1 GCA_948438565.1 uncultured Lachnospiraceae bacterium
AACTTGGAAATATTACGATGGAACAGCTTGTGGCGGATATGTCCAACGTAGAGCTGGCCGATTTGGTAGAAGGCGGGACTTATGACGGATTGAGCGCAGGCGGCGGTTCGCAGACGGCAGTGATCGGTTCTCAGGCGGAATCCGTATACGGCGCAGCCGGCGAGACGACCAGTAATCTGTATGTATCCAGATATATACCCAATATCGTATTATCAGACGGACCTGCAGGTATCCGTATTACCAATAGCTATATTATGTATGATTTAGTAGATACCAGCGCGCCATACGATCCGTCCAAGACCTATTATACAGCAAGATATAGCTGGAGCGGCAACGTCTATACCAAAAAAGAGTTTGCCGATGAAGCAGAGTACAATGCGACGATTGCAGAAGGCGTTTCTTTGTATACAACAGATAATATCACCTATTATCAGTATTGTACGGCATTCCCGATTGGCACATTGCTGGCTCAGACATGGGATCCGGAAGTGATCGAAGCCGTAGGCCGTGCAGTCGGCGTGGAAATGCTGGAATATGGCGTGACATCCTGGCTGGCTCCTGGTATGAATATTCACAGGAATCCGCTCTGCGGACGTAACTTTGAATATTATTCAGAAGATCCGTTGCTTTCCGGTTTGACAGCGGCGGCAGAGACCATCGGTGTAGAGACGAATGCAGACGGTTCCGAATCAGGAGTAGGCGTTACGTTAAAGCATTTTGCATTTAATAGTCAGGAAAACAGCCGTAACGGCAGCAACTCGGTTGTTTCTGAAAGGGCGGCAAGGGAAATTTATCTGAAAGGCTTTGAAATTGGCGTAAGGAAGGCGCAGCCGGATTATATTATGAGCGCTTATAATATGGTAAACGGATATGCGGCGTTTGAACATTATGGACTGTTGACTGAGATGTTGAGGAATGAATGGGGATTTGAAGGTTTCGTTATGACGGACTGGTATTCCGTAAACACCGTATACGGAAAATATCAGGGGCGTAACGTACAGTCTATGTTGATGTATGCTGGCAATGATTGTGAAATGCCTGGCGGCAATGTTCCGAATTTACTCAAGGGATTAAAGGAAAACACGGATATGCGGCTTGGGGACTTACAGAAATCCGCAATCAATATGCTGAATGTGATCAGGAGAAGCACAGTATTTAAGAAACTGATGAATACCGTAGTGGCTCAATATCCGGAATTGAAATATCCGTCAGACATTTCAGATCTCAAGCAAGATTTGCAGGATGCGATCAACGCCAATAATCAAGCGATTGCAAACCTGCAGCAGCAGCTTGACGCGGCCAAGAACGATTATACCGCGTTGCAGAATGCTTCGAATGCAAGCGCAGGCGAATTACAGCAGGCAAAAGCGCAGGTAACCGCATTAGAGCAGCAGCTACAGAAAGCTCAGAATAAGATCGTTACGGATAAGAAGAAATATTCGGTTAAGAAAGGCAAATCCGTAAAGATTACGGCAGTTGCAGTAAACGGCAAAAAGATCAAATATAAGTCCAGCAAGAAAACGGTTGCAAAAGTCAGTGCAAAAGGTAAGGTAACGGGCGTTAAGAAAGGTACGGCGAAAATTACGATTACAGCCGGCGCGGCCAAGAAAACCGTTAAAGTTACCGTAAAATAATCAGAATAGTCATTGTGCAACAAAGATGAAAAGGAGTGCGTAAGCGGTTGGATACAACCCTTACGCACTTTTTCTATCAAAAAAAATGTCACTTTTTCGGTGGATTGCCATAAAAAAAACAGGAAAACGCCATTTTTCCTATAGGTTCATAAAAAAACAACCAAAAAATGGTGTTTGTGTAATAATTTTCTTGTCAAAACATACATCATATGCTATAATATTTTTTGTCAATAAGTCCGATATATGTACTTATGCCTTTGTTTGAAAGGTTTGGCGCACATTCGGACTATATAAAAAGGAGGATTTAAAAAAATGAAAAAGAAACTATTGGCAACACTTTTGTGTGTAGCAATGTCAGCAAGTATGTTTGCTGGCTGTGGCGATTCCGGCAGCGATGACGCTGCAAACAATCAGGAGGCAGACGCTCCGGCAGACGACGAAGCGGACGCTCCGGCAGACGACGAAGCGGACGCTCCGGCAGATGACGAGGCAGACGCTCCGGCAGATGACGAGGCAGATGCTCCGGCAGATTTATCTGATGCAAATATCGGTGTATTCTATTATACATTCTCCGATACATATATTGCATCCGTACGTTCTGCATTGGATTCCCAGTTAGATTCACTGGGCGTTACTTATCAGGATTATGACGCAAACAGCAACCAGACAACTCAGAATGAGCAGATTGATACCGCTCTTCAGACAGGCGCTAACTTGTTAATCGTTAATATCGTAACCTCCGGTTCCGTTGACGCTTCTCAGGCAATCGTTGACAAAGCATCCTCAGCAGGCGTTCCGGTTATCTTCTTCAACCGTGCAATTGAAGATGATGACAACGAAGGAAAAGTTCTTGGAAGCTATGACAAGTGTGCATTCGTAGGTACGGACGCTCCGGAAGCTGGACATTTACAGGGCCAGATGATCGGCGAGTACTTAATGGAGCACTATGATGAAGTGGATTTGAACGGCGACGGCAATATTTCTTATGCAATGTTCATGGGACAGTTAGGTAATGCAGAAGCTATCTATCGTACACAGTATGGTGTGGAAGATGCCAATAAGGTTCTGACCGATGGCGGTAAACCAGAATTGGTATACTTTGATGAGACAAACCCAGACAAATACCAGGTAGACCAGGATGGTAACTGGAGCGCTATGGCAGCTAATAACTATATGACCACAAACCTTTCTCAGTTCAACGAAGATCAGAAAAACATGATCGAGCTCGTTATCTGCAATAACGACGGTATGGCTGAAGGCGCGATTTCCGCATTGAACGATAAAGGATACAACCTTGGCGACGGCTCTTCTACGACAATCCCAGTATTCGGCGTAGACGCAACAGACGCAGCCGTTCAGTTGATCGCTGATGGCAAGATGACTGGTACCGTTAAACAGGACGCTGAAGGTATGGCTTCCTGCATCGCATTCTTGGCAGAAAACTGTGCAAGCGGTAAAGAAGTAATGGATGGAACAGATTCTTACAATATTTCTGAGAACGTTTCCAACAAGATTTACATTCCGTATTCAGCATATCAGAAATAATCAAAAAGAGAAGGCATAGTTGATTGAAAACATAAAAGATAGCCGTCCAAGGGTGGCGGCTTCTTTTATGTAATCGGCTGTTTGAAATGGTGGACAATGCAAAAAAGAGATTGGAGGGCAGATTATGGCACAAGATGTTCTGCTGCAGATGACGGATATATGTAAGGAATTTCCTGGTGTAAAAGCATTGGATCATGTTTCCCTAACAGTACGGAGAGGGACGGTGCACGCATTGATGGGTGAAAATGGTGCAGGAAAGTCTACTCTGATGAAATGCTTGTTCGGTATGTATGCAAAAAACAGCGGACAAATTTTCCTGGAGGGGAAAGAAGTAAACTTCGGAAGCTCAAAAGAGGCATTGGAAAACGGGGTTGCCATGGTGCATCAGGAATTAAATCAGGCGCTCAAGAGAAATGTTATGGATAATCTTTGGTTAGGGCGTTATCCAAAGGTTGGCGGCGTAATGATTAATGAAAAAAAGATGTATGACGATACCATGGCAGTCTTTAAAGAACTCGAAATCAATAATGTGGATCCGAAAAGGGTCATGAGCACAATGCCGGTTTCACAAAGGCAGATGGTAGAAATTGCAAAAGCGGTTTCTTTTAAATCAAAAGTAATTGTGTTTGATGAGCCGACCTCTTCTTTGACAGAAGAAGAAGTGGAGCATTTATTTAAAATTATCAATATGCTGCGTGATCGTGGATGTGGTATTATCTATATTTCCCACAAGATGGCTGAGATTTTACGGATATCCGACGATGTTACCATTATGCGTGACGGACAGTATGTTGCAACAAAAGCGGCTAAAGATTTGACGATGGATGAAATTATCCGTTTGATGGTAGGTCGTGAATTAACCAATCAATTTCCGCCAAAGACAAACAAGCCGGGCGAGGTTGCATTGGAGGTGGAAGGACTTACCGCTCAGTATTCCCTGTTAAAGGATGTTTCCTTTAAAGTACGCAGCGGAGAGATTGTTGGCCTGGCTGGTCTGGATGGCAGTGGCCGTACGGAAACTCTGGAAAATATTTTTGGTATTGCAACCAGAAAAGACGGGACGATCAAACTTCATGGCAGAGAAATGAAAAATCGCAATGCGAGGGAATCCATCAAAAATGGTTTTGCCTTGTTGACGGAAGAACGGCGTGCAACCGGTATTTTTGGTATTTTACACATTCGTGAGAATACGGTTATTTCCAGCTTAAAGAAGCATAAAAAATACAATCTATATCTGAGTGAAAAGAGTATGAGAGAGGATACGCAGTGGTCGATTGACGCGATGCATACAAAGACTCCGACTCAGGAGACAAAGATACGTTCTTTATCTGGTGGTAACCAACAGAAGGTTATCCTTGGCAGATGGCTTTTGACAGAGCCGGAAGTACTGCTTTTAGATGAACCGACGCGTGGTATCGACGTCGGCGCTAAATATGAAATTTATCAGTTGATACTGGATCTGGCCAATAAGGGGAAAGTTGTTCTCGTTGTCTCCTCTGAGATGCCGGAGCTGCTTGGTATCTGCGATCGTATACTTGTTATGTCCGGTGGACGTTTGGCTGGCGAAGTAGATGCGACCAATACGACACAGGAAGAAATCATGACTTTAGCTGCGAAATACGTATAATGGAGGAGGCAGAGAAAAATGAAAGTTGTTGACAATATAAAAGCGCGTTATGCAAGCTACCAGGAGCTGGATAGCAGAGATAAAAAGACATTCTGGAAAGAATCGTTGCTGAATAATGCATTATATATAATGCTTGTTATTGCAATTATTTATACTTATACCCAAAATAAACAGTTCCTTACAATAGGATCCATTGTTAATATTGTTTCCCTGTCCGCGGCCAACCTTCCTATTGCCTGTGGTATTGCAGGGTGTATTGTATTGACTGGTACGGATCTTTCCGCAGGTCGTATTGTTGGTTTGACAGCCTGTATTTCAGCATCTTTGCTGCAGTCGTTAGAGTATCCGACCAGGATGTTCTCCGATATGCCGTTGATGCCAATACCAGTTGTTATTTTGGCAGTTTTAGTTGTCGGAGCAATTGTTGGGTGGGTCAATGGTTTCTTTGTTGCAAAATTTAATTTGCATCCATTTATTGTTACATTGGCAACGCAGTTGATTGTTTATGGTATCTTATTGCTGTATATCATGTTAAACGGCAATAACGGCCAGCCGCTTTCCGGTTTGGATCAGTCCTTTAAGGATTTCGTAACAGGAAGCTTTGTCGGCATTAAGGGCGTTCCGATTCCAAACTATGTATGGTATGCATGTATTATCGTGGCTCTTATGTGGTTCGTTTGGAATAAGACGACATTTGGAAAGAATATGTTTGCAGTTGGTTCCAATCCGGAAGCTGCTAACGTATCCGGTGTTAATGTTATGAGGACTACAATTCTTGTTCATACCTTAGCAGGCGCTATGTATGGTTTGACAGGTTTTATTGAGTCCGCACGTATCGGTTCTAACTCGGCTGCTACCGGTTTGAACTATGAGTGTGATGCAATTGCAGCCTGCGTTATCGGTGGTGTATCCTTCGTCGGTGGTACTGGTAAAATCGGCGGCGTGGTTTTGGGCGTATTCTTGTTACGTATTATTTTCGTAGCATTGACATTCTTGTCTATCAACCAGAGTTTACAGTACATCATCAAAGGTATCATTATCTTAGTAGCGTGTGCGCTTGATATGAGAAAATATTTGGTTCGTAAATAATTTTATTAGCCATTTTTGTATATGTGGAACGCCATGGATTCGTTGGATCCATGGCGGTTCCATTTTTATGTGTTACTTCGGCGGCGGAGTGTCGAAAATAGAATAAAGTGAGGTATATAATGAGCGATAGAATTAGAAACAGGATGCGAAGCGCAGTGTATAGTATGGCAGGGATATATTTGTTATATCTGGCTTATCAGCTTTTTAGTGATGGAACAGCAGAAGGCTCTGGTGGGGATGCTTGGTGGATTTTAATTGGAGCAGGAGCTTTTGTGTTGATTGGCGGCGGTATGCTGATCTTTGGATTGTATGCTTCGTTTAAATCATGGAAGGAAGATCATCCAAATGCCCCTAAAAAAGACTGAACTGCCAAAAATAAAAATATCCGTGCGCAATCTGGTGGAATTTATTTTGCGTTCTGGTGATATTGATAACCGGGTGGGGATGGCGGCAAGAGCAGAAGCTATGCAGGAAGGCATTCGAATACATCGAAAGATTCAAAGGAGGATGGGCGCCGGATATCAGGCGGAGGTTCCTCTGCTGATGCAAATGGAGTTGGATGCCTATATCCTTTGTATTGAGGGACGCGCGGACGGTATTTTGCATCAGGAGACGCCGGTGATTGATGAAATCAAAGGCGTCTATCAAAATCTTGCGTATTTGGAGGAACCGATTCCAGTGCATAAAGCACAGGCTATGTGTTACGCCTATCTGTACGCCAATCAGCAGGGTTTGGATTTCATTGGCGTACAGATGACGTATTGTAATTTGGATACGGAAGAAATCAAGCGGTTTTCGGAAGAGTTTTCGTTTGAAGAATTGCAAAGCTGGTTTTTGGATCTGATTGCACAATATAGGAAATGGGCCGATTTTCAGTTTGTCTGGAGGATGCGCATGGTTGCGTCGGCCTCAGATTTAGAGTTTCCCTATGACTATCGTGAAGGACAAAAAGAATTGGCTCAGGATGTCTATCGGACGATTCTGCGAAAAAAAATTCTGTTTATCCAGGCGCCTACCGGGACAGGTAAGACGATTTCTACGATTTTTCCGGCGGTAAAAGCAGTCGGAGAGGGGTTGGCCGATAAGATTTTTTATTTGACGGCGAAAACGGTTACCGGTACGGTGGCCAGGGAAGCTTTTGCCCTGCTGTATCAAGGGGGATATCAAGCCAAAACGATTCAGATTACAGCCAAAGAAAAAATGTGCCTTTGTGATTCCATGGATTGTAATCCGAATCATTGTCCCTATGCAAAGGGACATTATGATCGGGTGAACGACGCCGTTTATAGCTTGTTGCAGCAGGAAGATTTATTTACCAGGGAAGTTTTGGAAAAACAGGCGCGAACATATCAGGTCTGTCCGTTTGAATTGTGTTTGGATACGGCTTCCTGGTCGGATAATATTATCTGTGATTATAATTATGCATTTGATCCAAACGTTTGTTTAAAGCGTTTTTTTGCGGATGGCCAGAAAGGGGAGTATATTTTTTTGGTCGATGAAGCGCATAATCTTGTGGAACGTGGCAGGAATATGTATAGCGCCAAGCTCTGTAAAGAAGAACTGATGGCAGTCCGTAACATCCTCAAGGAAAAAGACGGGCAATTGGAGCGGGCGTTTACGAAATGCAATCGTATTTTATTGGAGTTAAAACGAGGTTGCGAGACATACCGTATTTGCCACAACGATATGAG
>CAOJLW010000109.1 GCA_948438565.1 uncultured Lachnospiraceae bacterium
CCCTACAAGACGCTCTTCATATCTCTTCCGCTGGTTCCCCTATTTTGTCTGTAAAGATACCCACGCAATAAAATGCTCCGGCATCATGGGGTGCTCAACGGATCCTACACAGACTTTGACCAGATTGCCTTCTACCGTATACACCGGCACGTGTTTTTCCACAGCGGCGTCCACCGTTCCGGGAATCATTTCCTTCATTTTCTGACCGCAGCACATCACTGGAACTCCGGCATCCTGAACCATCGCAACAATATTCCCACAATGCTCACAAATATAAAATTTCTGTTCCATTCTAAATTCCTCGCTTTCTTCCTTGGTACACACAAAGTATCACCTACTATCCTACACCAAAAGTATGCCGAACACAAGACGCTAATTTCTCATTATGTCTGTTGATGTAACATTGCTATCATGTTACAATCCGGGCAAATTTCAATATAGGCGTTTCCCTCCATACCGGACAAAACCGTATCCCACTGAATTTGAGCAAGATATTTCATAGGCTTTCCGCAGTCAGGACAAAGCCGGATATCGCAGTCTTGTATCCAGAAAGCAAATCCGCCCACGGACGATCCTCCCTCCCAATCCGACGCATACCGCGGAGCAACCGGCTGATCCCCCAAAATATAGGAATTGGACGTAAGCTCCTCCAGTCCAGCGTCTTTTAAATCATCTTCCATCATGACGGCGTCTTCTTCCAGAATGATTTCAGATTCCCCATCCAGAGTATATCTGCAAAAATAATTGTCCGAATAAATCATACAATTGGGGCAGCACTTTGCTTTCACGACGCCATTGAGTTCCAGAAAATCCAATCTGGGATCTGTTCCGTCAATTTCCATCAGATTGACCAATCCTAAACCGCATTGGGAACATTTTTCACCCGTCTTAACGCCGATTTTAACAGGACTGCGCTTTTTCTCCTCCAACGTCCCCAGCGCCATGGGATAGCATTTATCAAAATTAGTTTTCATAAACCTACCGTTGCTATCGTATGACCATCCGCCATATGTAGCGTAAAACGAAGGATTCACATACAGCTTTTTCCTCCAACTCCGCGGATGCCGTTCCAGATCCAAAAAAAACGGATATACCTTCTCCCCGCCGCATACGGCGAGGCATAAGAGCAAAGCGCCTGCCAATTGAGGATCGGCGCTGTCCTTTTTCAGTATATCCATCATCGATTCTATGATGTAATCCGGAGCGTCTTTATATAGCTCGCAAGGGTAAAAAAGGTTTTTTTCAAAAGCCGCTTTTGCTATTTTAGAAGTATTGATATCTCGGTAATCCAGTAATTGCTTGAATAAATCGCTTTCCTGATCCAAATCTCCTGTCTTTTCTATTTCATTGCATATCTGCTGAATCGACGTGTCGATTTCCTCCTGTGACAAAGCCAAAATTCTTTTTCGTTCATGTTTCGTCTGACAAGAAACACAAATTCCATCAAAATAGATTTCCCGACCGCATTGTTTACATTTCTTTGCCGTTCTTTCCATCATTCACCTCCGTACCATTTTCATTGATTCCAAAGCATTATATCATGTTTGAAACGATTTTCCAAGTTGATCCCCTTACCGCTACACTGGAAGGAAATACGATACGCAGCAACAACCGTAATAGCAAGGTAAAATACCCAAATTTTTTTACCTTGACTAATAAGTAACTTGTTGCTATTATCTAATACGTAACAAGTTACTCTCAATGTACAAAGAGACACGCAGTTCTGTATGATAGATTTTTGATTCTACTGCGTTACTGTCGCTCGGCGTACGTCCATATAAGGAAGATCGCATGAATTTAGACGAGTTGATTACAAAGTTTTCAAATTCCACGGAAAACCAAAGAAAGGCTATTTTTAGCACGCTGTTTATTGCTGTAAATCAGTTACAAACGCTTTTTGATAACCATATTCCCAAGATATCGTTAAAGCAATTTATGTTACTGTCCATCGTGAGACAATCGAAGGAACCGTTGACTTTAACCCAATTAGGTCATTTATTAGGCTGTTCTAGACAAAATATCAAAAAATTAGCTGATGTTTTGGTAAAAAAGGGATTTCTCACTATTCAGCAAAGTCCGCATGATAGCAGAGCGATGTGTATCCGCCCCACCGAAAAAGTAAATGACTTTTTTGCAAATAACTTTTTAGAATACCAAGAGGAATTGAAAGATCTTTTTGAAGTTTATACCGATCAAGAGATAGAAACTCTTTTTATTCTTTTATCCAAGCTGTATACAGGAATAGAAAATTTTAAAAAAAGAGTTGCCACAGAAAAAAATAAGGAGGTTTAGGCAGATGAAAAAAATCGTCATTTATCATTCACAAACAGGGTTTACCAAGCGTTATGCCGAGTGGATAGCGGAAGCGACCGGAGCAAGCTGTCTTGCATTGTCCGATGCCAAAAAGAAAGATTTCACCGCATATGAAGCCATTATTTTTGGAGGTTGGACTTGTGCGGGCAGTATCCATAAAATCAAATGGTTTCAGGATCATATAGACAAATGGGCCGATAAGAAGCTGATTGCATTTTGTGTCGGGGCAAGTCCCATAGAAAATCCAGAAGTGGAGCAAGCTCTCAAACAGAATTTTAAAGCATTAACATCAAAAAACGTAAGCGTATTTTATTGCCCAGGCGGATTAAACTATGAAAAAATGTCTGCTTCTTCCAAACTTCTCATGTCCATATTTCTCAAAATGCTGAAAGCCAAAAAAAACAAAACAAAAACAGAACAAAAAATGATAAAAATGATTTCTAAATCCTATGATATTTCAGATAAGAAATATATACAACCTATTTTGGAAAGTTTAAAACAGTAGATCTCTGTAGAAACAGGAACACCCGCATTCATTGATTGAAAAAAAAGTCCATACAAGCATTATAGAGCCGGGAAGCCAAAAAACAGGTTCTCTTCCCGGATCTATTTTTACCCTGAAATGTAAATTTTTCCGGCAGATTGTGCACTATCTGCAACTGCCTGCTTTTTATAATAAGTAGTTGTTCTCCTTATCAGCCACTTGCAAGGTGGCCAGCGTATAGGTTGCATACCCTTCCGCAACAAGCGGTTCCACTTGACACAGGCTTTCCGCCTCTTCATAGCTTTGCGTTTTAAAAATAACCAAGCCGGCAACGCCCGGACATCCTTTCAATGGGCCGCAAAGCTCTATTTTCCCATCGGCGTCTAAACGTTTCAAATTTTCTACGTGCCTTGTAATCACTGCTTTCGTGACTTTGTTGTAGGATTTCCCTCTTTTAATTGTCATAACATACAAGCATTTTTCCATATTCATACCTCCCATTCCATCCCAGGATCGATTGTAACGGCAAATCCAATCATCATACCTGCAATTCAAATGCATTGACGATATGTAAAATTCTGCCGTCTCCATATATGGCGATCACATCAAACCGGCAAGGTACGTATTCCCCATATCCATGACAGGCATAATAATATAAGGCCGTCCGGCTAATCCGGCGCTGTTTGCGGATATCCACCGCTTCCAGCGGATCCCCGCAGGCGCTGTCCGTTCGATACTTAACCTCTGTAAAGATAAGCATAGAACCCATTTTTGCCACAATATCAATTTCCCCATACCGGCTTCGATAATTTTGTTCCAAAATCCGATAGCCTTGTCCAGACAAATATTTGGCCGCCATTGTCTCATAATCGGCGCCCGTTTTTCTTTGATTTTTATTTACTGCCATAATGCCTACTGGATCTTGGATCGCAATCGATCCATCTTGTCTACAAAAACTAAAATTTCAGCCACCACATCATAAAGCTCCGGCGGAATGGTATCCCCAATCTCGAGCTTAGATAACGTCTTGGCCAGCTTATTGTCCTGATATAATGGGACATTGCTTTCCTGTCCCTTTTTTATAATTCGCTCCGCCAGCTCGCCTTTTCCCGTAGCTAAAATTTTAGGCGCCACATCCCCTGCTTCATAAGCAAGCGCAACGGCAGTTTTTACCTTAATATCTTCTTTTTCCCGTCTCATAACCCTCACGCCCTGACGTCAAATGAATAGCGGTGCACCATCCCCCGTGCCGGAGACGCGCTCTGCTGCAATAGCTGTTCTACAAAATTTGCTTTCTCTTCCTGGCGGCTGACATGAAATTTTACCTGAAACCCTTTTTTTTCCAGCCGTTCCTGAAGTTCATCCAAATGCTCCAAAATCAATCGGTAAGACAGATCGTCGTTCATATAAAAATCAGTAGCCACTTTTTTTTGCCGCATCTTCACGGATACGTCTGTAGAACCCAGATGCTCCAGATCCAGATGTAAAAAAGCAGTCAGCTCTTCATCCTGCCCCTGTTTTTTGCGTTTGTCCGTATAGACATACAGATCGCTGTGGGCATTTTGTCCCGCTAATTTCAAAGGAATCTGCACATAGGCATAAGCCTGGTTTAACTGGTTCATAAACTGGATATTTTGTCGCACATTTGCAGCCGTATCGGATAAATTCGAACTGCCCTGGCCAAAATTTTTTAAGACCTTTTCCATCTGGCTCAGCTGTCTGTCTAAGCGTTCATACAGCTCATGAACCTTGTGCTCCGTTTCCAAATCCCGGGGACGCAACAGCCAATCCTGCTCTAAGGCGTTTCGCACGATAGCGCGGTACGCTTTAGATGCGGTCAGGCTGCCAAGCGCCTGCCGGCTAAATGGGTTTTTCGTAGCCAATGCCTGTTCCAAAAGTCCCAAAAACTCTTTGGACGTGACGGCGTCGTTTAATTTTCCATTCAAAAACAGCAGCGGATTTTTAGCAAGCTCCGGAATCTGCGAAAGATGCCTGACCAAAGCTTTCCCCTCACTGCCTGAAAGCAGATTTTTTAAAAGATCCGGCTGTGTCTTTGATATCTGCTCTAACGTTTTGGCCGCCGTTTCCGAACCCGCTTTGGCCGCGCCCTCTCCGGCCGTATGATCGGACGCGTCGGTTTGTACGGAGCGAGCCGCTTCCTGTTCCAAAACCGACTCTCCTGACGCTTTCATTTGTAAGATCACGTCTTTTGCAGCGTCTTTTTCCTGCGTCAAAAGATTCGCTTCGCCGGAAGACACAGGTATTCCGTCCTCTGCCTGCATCATTTCCCCATTGGTATGCTGCACATCCGGATTGTCCGCCGCCGCTTCCGGATTGCCAAGAAATATCTGTAGCATCTGCCGGTTGAAATCCAACAGGCCCTTTTGGCTCAATTCGCCGCCGGACAGCTGCTCCGGCAGCAGCTCCATCATATGCTCCAACTGATCCAAAATCGCATACTGATCCGATTTATAATTTTCAAACTGGGCGGCCATCTCCTCCGTCACCGGAATGCCCAGCTTTGCCATCTGGACAATTGAGGTGACGTCCATGCCCCGGCTGCCTGCCACCAATTTGGCCATTTGCAGCAGACTCTGTTTATCAATCGGCATCGACTGCTCCATCATATGATGCACCATGGTCAGATTTTTGGCGTTGACAGGCAGACTGGCCGCTTTTAAAGCGTTTAACAAAGTCGGATTCGTCATGCTGTTATTAGAAAACGGACGAATCGCAATCTGCGCCCCGTTATTGGATCGAACCTGAAAAAACATCGACTCTCCTACGCGAACGGATACGCCGGAATCCAGCTTGGCCTGAATCGTTTTGCCGTCGGGAAGGCCAAGCGTAGCCACGCCGTTTTCCAACTGGTTGACGCTGCCTTCAAAGACATTGCCGACTGCAAGCTCCTGCAATGTGGACGCCACCTGCTGAATCCCTTTTGTCCCGTCTGCAATTTCCGTCCCACTTGCAATATTCCTGTGATACTGGCTCAATATATCCGTAATCTGCATCCATAACCTCCCAATCCCCTCTGTGGACAAAGGTATGCTCAACTCACAAAATTTTTAATAAAGGTCCTGCGGTGGATCGGGGACGGACCATGCGCCTGGATAGCCGCTATATGCTCCGCAGATCCATAGCCTTTATTGGACGCAAAGCCATACATCGGCAGGATGGCGTCATATTCCTGCATGAGCCTGTCTCTTGTCACTTTTGCAATAATGCTTGCCGCCCCAATCGAAATACTTTTGGCGTCCCCTTTGACAATCGGCTCCTGCCGGATGGCAACCCCGGGAATTGTCACCGCATCGTTTAATAATATATCGGGCGTTACGCTTAAATTATGAATAGCTTCGCGCATAGCTTCGTAGGTTGCCTGCAAAATATTGATCTCGTCAATCCGCTGCGGAGATACCATTCCAATCCCAACAGAAACGGCCTGCGTTTTTATCACATCATACAGAGCTTCACGTTTTTTTGCCGAAAGCTTCTTGGAATCGTTGATATATAAAATCCGGCAATCCGGCGGCAGGATAACGGCGCAGGCCACCACAGGCCCGGCCAACGGCCCCCTGCCCACTTCGTCGATGCCACAGACATAACCCAACCGGGCATACTGCTTTTCATACGCACACAGCGCTTCTATACGCTGTTGTTCCTTTTTTAGATTTTTTAAAGACTTTTTTGCCTGCTCCACCATCTTTTGAACGCCTACGCGCGTATCTTCTTCATAGGCTTCCACAAAAGAAGGCAGCTCATATTCACTGGCTGCCTGTAACTCTTTTCGTATTTCTCCAATGCTCTTTTTTTCTTCCATAACGCTTTCCTCTATTCCGCCCCAGGCGTCTCTAACGAACATCGCCCGATGATTCCACTGCGAAATTCATCAATGATCAGGGCGGCCGCTTTGCTGACGTCCAGCTCGTCCCCTTTGCCACGGCAGTTCCGCTTAACGGCTATGTCTGTTAATACGCGTACGGCGTCCTCCTCTTCTTCGATCCCATACCGTTTAGCGACGGCTCCCGGATATTCCCGCAACAAAAAACGCAATAATTCCAACGCCAGTTCGTCCCTATTTAAAAGCTCATCCTTGATGGATCCAATCAATGCCAAACGCAATCCGATGGCCTGATCCTCAAACTTGGGCCAAAGGATCCCCGGCGTATCCAAAAGCTCCACCGTTTTATTGAGACGAATCCACTGTTTGCCTTTCGTAACGCCCGGCTTATTGCCGGTTTTGGTACAGGCTTTTTTGGCGTAGGTATTGATAAACGTCGATTTACCTACATTTGGTATCCCGACTACCATAGCGCGTACCGGACGGTTTAAGATTCCTCGTTTGCGGTCTCGTTCTATTTTTTCCTTACAAGCCTCGACGATCGTATTTTGAATCGCTTTCATGCCGTTTCTGCTCCGGGCGTCGATACAGACGCAAAAATATCCTCTGGCCCGAAAAAACTCGCTCCATAACTCTGTTTTTTTCGGATCGGCCAAATCGGCTTTATTCATTAAAATCAAACGCGCTTTCTGCTTCCCCAATTCGTCTATGTCCGGATTTCTGCTGGAAAGCGGAATCCTTGCATCCACTAGCTCGATAATCAAATCTATTAATTTTAAATCCTCCTGCATCTGACGTTTTGCTTTTGTCATATGCCCCGGATACCACTGAAACTGCA
>CAOJLW010000110.1 GCA_948438565.1 uncultured Lachnospiraceae bacterium
TCCGGTGATGTTTGTCTATGCCTATGTGTTTCATAAAAAGATGAAACGCGCTTTTCGGAAAAACCGGGAAAAAATCGCGGATATCAACAGCCGGATTGAGGATAATTTGTCCGGAATTCGGGTGGTCAAATCATTTGCCAATGAAGAAATGGAAAAAGAAAAGTTTCAAACGGGCAACCGTGGGTTTTTAGACGCCAAGAAAAACAGCTATTTATATATGGCCGGATATCATGCGGGTCTTAGTTCGTTTTCTCTGCTGATTACGATTGTGGTTTTGGTGGCGGGAGCTATTTTCATTTCCTTTGGGAAAACAGAAGTGACTGATTTGATTACATTCTTGTTGTATATCAATATCCTGACTGAGCCGATCAAGACGCTGATTGATTTTACGGAGCAGTTTCAGAACGGTTATACCGGGTTTGAGCGTTTTATGGAGATTATGTCGATCGAACCGGATATTGCGGACGGAGAAAATGCCGGGGAGCTTTCCGGGGTAAACGGCGTCATTGATTTTGACAATGTGTCGTTTCGCTATGAAGAGAGCAGCGGGAAAGTGTTAAGCCATGTCAATCTTCATGTGGACGCAGGGGAATACGTGGCGCTAGTGGGTTCGTCCGGCGCTGGAAAAAGCACGCTTTGCAGTTTGATTCCGCGTTTTTATGATGTGACGGGCGGGGAAGTGCGGATTGACGGTCAAGATGTCCGCAGTTTAAAGCTAAAAAGTCTGCGGGATCATATTGGAATTGTCCAGCAGGACGTGTATCTGTTTGTGGGGACGGTCTATGACAATATCCGCTATGGAAAGCCAGACGCCACCTATGAAGAGGTCGTACAGGCCGCAAAAAATGCGAATGCGCATGAGTTTATTCTGTCTTTGCCAAACGGGTATGACACGGATATCGGGCAGCGTGGGATCAAATTGTCCGGAGGGCAAAAACAGCGTCTGTCTATTGCGCGGGTGTTTTTAAAAAATCCGCCTATTCTGATTTTTGACGAAGCGACTTCAGCGTTAGACAATGAGAGTGAAAAAGTGGTGCAGGAATCTTTGGAAAAGCTGGCGAAAAACCGTACGACGTTTGTGATTGCGCACAGGCTGACCACGATACAAAATGCCGGTCGGATTTTGGCGCTGACGGAACGGGGGATTGAAGAAGAAGGAAACCATGCAGAGCTTTTGGCAAAAGGCGGCATTTATGAAAAGTTGTATCATATGCACAAATAGGAGAAGAATATGGGAAAACAGGTGCGACGGCATATTATTTTTTATGGAAGAGTACAGGGGGTCGGTTTTCGTTATCGGGCATATTATGCAGCCTTACAGTTGGGACTTGGCGGCTGGGTATGCAATCTGGACGACGGGACGGTAGAGATGGAAGTGCAGGGGACGGAAATGGAAATTGAGGAGTTGCTCAGTTCTTTGCAAAACCAGAGGCTGATTCGGATTGAGCATATGGAGGTAGAGGAAATTCCGGTGAAGCTTACAAGGGGAAAATTTCGCGTTTTAAATTAGAGCGTATGAGATGTTAAAAAGGGGTAAGGCCAGGACGCGCTTGACAAAATTTCCCGGAAAGACTATGATTTTGGTGCAGATTAAATCTATATAGGATTCAAGAAAGAAGGGTATCGTGCATGATAAAAATTGATATTGTTTCCGGCTTTTTGGGAGCGGGAAAGACAACGTTTATCAAAAAGATGATTGAGGAAGTATATACAGATGAGAAAATCGCCCTGATTGAGAATGAGTTTGGCGAAGTAGGCATTGACGGAGGATTTTTAAAAGATTCCGGGGTGAATATTACGGAAATGAATTCCGGCTGTATCTGTTGTTCTTTGGTAGGAGATTTTGGCAGGAATTTAAATGAAGTCATTACGACGTACCATCCGGATCGCATTATTATTGAGCCGTCGGGCGTGGGGAAACTATCGGACGTAATGAAGTCGGTGATCGACATTGAAAAAGAGCAGGATGTCAAATTGAATGCGTTGGTTACGGTGGTCAACGCCAAAAAGGCTTCTAAACAGATGAAAGCGTTTGGGGAGTTTTTTAATAACCAGATTGCCTTTGCGACTACGATTGTATTGAGCAGAACGCAGGATACGACGACGGAACAGCTGGAGCTTTGCGTAAAACAGATGCAGGGATTAAACGCCAAAGCCGCTGTGATTACCACGCCGTGGACGCAGATCGCGGGGGAGCAGATCTTAGCCGTAATCGAGGGGCGGGATTCTTTGGAAATGAAGGCGCTGGCGGAAGAAACGCATCGCAGGGAATCGGAAGCGCACCGGCAGGATCATCACCATCATGAGGAAGAGCATGAACATGGTCATCATCATGAACATGAGCATCATCACGAAGAAGGTCATGAACATGAACATCATCATGAACATGGTCATCACCATCACGCGGATGAAATTTTTACGAGTTGGGGAAAAGAGACGCCGCATAGGTATACGAAACCGGAAATTGAGCGGATTTTACAGGCTCTGTCAGAGGGTCGACAATATGGTGAAGTGTTGCGGGCAAAGGGCATGGTGGAAAATAAAGAAGGCGGCTGGATTTATTTTGATCTGGTACCGGGCGAATATGAAATCCGGGAAGGAGAGCCGGATTATACCGGGCGGCTTTGCGTAATTGGGACGCACATGGATGAACGTAAGCTGGAGGAATTGTTTGGCGTCTCTTAGGAATGGAAAGGGAAGGGAAATAGGATAATGGAAGAGATACCCGTATATTTATTTACCGGATTTATGGACAGCGGCAAAACGACTCTAATCCGTCAGACGCTGTTGGAACAAAATTTTTCGGGCGGCGCAAAAACGTTGCTTTTGGTATGCGAGGACGGCGATGAAGAATATCAGGAAGAAGAGCTAAGCCAAGCCAATATTCGTATGCTTATGATTGAAAAAGAAGAAGATCTTACAGAAACGCTTTTAAAAAATATACATCGGCAATATCTTCCGGATCAGGTTTTTATCGAATATAACGGAACCTGGCATATGGATACGTTGCTCAATACAAAGCTGCCGGAGGGTTGGACGCTGGTGCAGTCTTTGGCGACCGTAGACGCCGGGACGTTTGCTATGTATTTAAGTAATATGCGGGCCATGATTATGGAACAGCTTTTTGGCGCGGATGTTGTGATTATCAATCGCTGTGACGACGATACGCCAAAAGGGAAATTCCGCCGCGCCATTAAGGCGGTCAACCGTCCGGCACAGATTGTCTATGAACGGACAGACGGTTCTATAGATGAAAGTGAAGAAGAGCTCCCTTTCGATTTAAATCAGGAGGTCATTGAAATTTCCGATGCAGACTATGCGATTTGGTATATGGACGCCCAGGAACATTATAAACAATACGACGGAAAAAAAGTGGAGTTTACGGGTTTGGTCTATAATCCGGACAAAATGAAAAAAGGCGTTATGGTACCGGGGCGTTTTGCCATGACCTGCTGCATTGAGGATATTACATTTTTGGGTTTTAAATGCAAGTATCCGGAATCTAAAAGCATTCCGCATAAATCCTGGGTGCATATTGTAGCAGAAGTCCGTGTGGAATTTGCCATGGAGTATAAAGGCAAAGGGCCGGTGTTGTATCCGATTCTGGTAGAACCTGCCGAAAAGCCGGAAGATGAGCTGGTCTATTTTACTTAAATAATTTTTCGCTTTTTTTAAGAATCTTTCTATAAATATGTAAAAAATACGTAAATCTTTTTCGCTGAAAATGTGGTATACTGTCACAGTGACGCGAAAGCGTATCAGAAAATGGACAAATCAATGATGCAAATATGTGGAAAGATGTAAACGGCAGCTATCAATACAGCAAAAAATAGACGGACGAGGAAAAAGAATGAAATATATTCGGGAAAAAAATGGAAGACGTGAAATCGTGGAAAGGAGAAGGCACAGCAGCGCTTATATCGTTCAGGCGGTTTTAAAATGGTTTTTTTGTATCGGCCTTTTAACGCTGATCGTACTATTATGTGCTTTTTTGGATAAAAAATTAAATGACGGAAAAATTGTCGATAAACTGATCAAAAACGCTCCGGAGGATCCGGCTCCGATTGCCGAGACAGAAAAGGTGGACGATACGCAGGAGGCGACGATACCGGAAGATAAAAATATTTTGCGTATTTGTATAGATCCCGGGCATGGCGGCATGGATCCAGGATGTGATTCCGGCGGCAGGACGGAATCGGTGGACAATTGGGATTTGGCTTTGGCAATCAAACAGGAAATGGAAAGCCAGGGGATTGAAGTCGTCATGACAAGGGAGGACAATGATACCAAAGTCTTTTTAAAAGACAGAGTGGCGATTGCCAATGCATCGGACGCGGATTATTATATTTCCCTGCATCGCAATAAAGGGGACGGATATGGCGTGGAAACCTGGATGACGGCGAATGCCGGCAGCGTCACGGATACGCTGACGCAGAATGTGCACAACGGGATTGTGGCGGCCGGAGTGCAACGCGATCGCGGCGTTAAATTTGGTACGGATACCGGTGAAGGTTCCGACTATTATGTAATCAGCAATACCACAATGCCAGCCTGTCTGATTGAATTGGGTTTTATCAACAACGAAGAAGATAACCGTTTATATGACGCCAACAAAGAAGCCTATGCCAAGGCGATCACAAAAGCAGTGCAGGATACGTTTGCCCAATATGGAAAAACAGCGGATTTGCCGCCAGAGCAGACAGATGATCCGGAGGCGGAAAAACAAAATGATATGCTGCATGGGATGACGTTAAACAATCCTGTGGTGGAAAATATCTCCGCATTGGACGGCCAGACGCTGGACTGGGGTCAGGGCAGCAATGTAGATGAGCAGAACCGTCCAACCGGGACGATGAGCTATCAGGAAAAATATAAAGATTATTCGGCGGATTTTATTATCCCGACTCTGGAAAAAAAGATCTATCTGACGTTGGACGAGGGATACGAATATGGCTGTACGCCGACAATCCTAAGCACGTTAAAGGAAAAAGACGTGAAAGCAGTCTTTTTTGTAACCAAGCCTTATGCGGAAAAAGATCCGGAACTGGTGCGTCAGATCATTGACGACGGCCATATTTTAGGCAATCATTCCGTGACGCATCCGTCCGCCGGATTGCCAAGCCAGTCTCTGGAAGAGCAGCAACAGGAAGTGATGGGACTACATGAATATATCAAACAAAACTATGATTATGATATGTACCTGTTTCGTTTTCCGGCTGGAAAATTTTCTGAGCAGTCTTTAGCAGTTTTAAATAACTGCGGTTACCGAAGCGTCTTTTGGAGCTTTGCCTATTTGGACTATGATGTGGAAAATCAGCCGAATGAGGAGGAGTCTTTACAAAAGCTGGTGGACAAATTACATCCGGGAGCCATTTATCTGCTCCATGCGGAATCCTGGACCAATACCAATATTTTAGGAAGGTTTATCGATAAGGCAAGAGAGGCGGGATATGAATTTGCCCTTTATTCCGATACATTGAAATAGAGATTTTTATTGAAATTTAGAACGGAATTTAGTATGATGGTTAAGACGGTTACTATACCGTCTTAACTTGTTTATGGATAAAGATGTTAGGAGGACAAAGATGTATCCAATCGTAAGAAAAGAAAAGTTGGCAGAAAAGATTTTTCTTATGGATGTCAAAGCGCCAAGAGTAGCGAAAACCTGTGAACCAGGGCAGTTTATTATTGTAAAAATTGATGAAGAAGGGGAACGCATTCCGCTGACCATTTGTGACTATGACCGTAATGCAGGAACGATTACAATCGTGTTTCAGACAGTCGGCGCTTCCACTGCGCGTATGCAGGACTTAGAGGAAGGAGATTGCTTTCAGGATTTTGTGGGTCCGTTGGGTTGTGCTTCCGAATTGATTGAAATGGATATAGAAGAATTGAAAAAAAAGAAGATTGTCTTTATTGCCGGCGGCGTAGGGACGGCTCCGGTCTATCCGCAGGTCAAATGGCTGCATGAGCATGGAGTGGACTGCGACGTGATTATGGGTTCTAAGACCAAAGATTTGTTGATTTTGGTCGATGAGATGGAGAAGGTTGCAACGAATCTATATGTGACGACCGATGACGGCAGCTATGGGTTCCATGGCATGGGGACAAACCAGTTGCAGGCTTTGGTGGATTCCGGCAAAGTATACGATCACTGCGTGGCCATTGGGCCTATGATTATGATGAAATTTGTCTGCCTTTTGACAAAAGAGTTACATATTCCGACTGTGGTATCTATGAACCCGATTATGGTAGACGGTACCGGTATGTGTGGCGCTTGCCGTCTGACGGTTGGAGATCAAGTGAAGTTTGCCTGCGTGGACGGGCCGGAGTTTGACGGACATCTGGTTGATTTTGATCAGGCGATGAAACGCCAGCAGCTTTATAAGACAGAGGAAGGGAGAGCAATGCTCAAATTGCAGGAGGGCGACACGCATCATGGCGGATGCGGGCATTGCGGAGGTGAAAAATAATGGATGTTTTGAATAAAGTGCCAGTAAGAGAGCAGGAACCAGAGGTTCGCGCTAAAAATTTTGAAGAGGTTTGTTTGGGATATAACGAAAAAGAGGCGGCGGAAGAAGCAAAACGCTGCCTGGGTTGTAAAAACGCGCAGTGTATCAAAGGCTGTCCGGTTGCCATTGATATACCCGGATTTATTTCGGAAATCAAAAACGGCGATATCGAAAAGGCCTATCAGGTGATCAGCGAAGCTTCCGCGCTTCCGGCTGTTTGCGGACGCGTCTGTCCGCAGGAGAGTCAGTGCGAAGGGAAATGTATCCGCGGCATCAAAGGCGAGCCGGTATCGATCGGCAAACTGGAACGTTTTACCGCAGACTGGGCGAGGGAAAAAGGCATTGTGCCGAAAAAAGCGGATCAGATGAACGGCCATAAAGTAGCGGTGATTGGTTCCGGCCCGGCAGGACTGACCTGTGCGGGGGATTTGGCCAAAATGGGTTATGAGGTGACGATTTTTGAAGCCCTGCATGAACCGGGCGGCGTACTGACTTACGGGATTCCGGAATTTAGGCTGCCCAAACAAGAAGTCGTAGCCAAAGAAGTGGAAAATGTCAAAGCGTTGGGCGTTAAGATTGAGACCAATGTGGTAATCGGCAAATCAATGACGATTGACGAGCTGGTGACGGAAGAAGGATTTGAAGCCGTATTTATCGGTTCGGGAGCGGGTCTGCCAAGATTTATGGGCATTCCCGGGGAACAGGCCAACGGGGTGTTTTCAGCCAATGAATTTTTGACCCGCAATAATTTAATGAAGGCATTCCGCGAAGAATACGATACGCCGATTATGAGAGGCAAAAAAGTAGCCGTGGTCGGCGGAGGCAACGTGGCGATGGATGCGGCCAGGACGGCGCTTCGCCTGGGAGCCGAGGTACATATTGTATACCGCAGAAGTGAAGCGGAGCTGCCTGCGCGTGTGGAGGAAGTCCATCATGCCAAGGAAGA
>CAOJLW010000111.1 GCA_948438565.1 uncultured Lachnospiraceae bacterium
GATCCGTTGATGAATTCGACGTACTTTAAATAATTTTTCATGAGAGCTATTATATCAAGATTATCTTGCGTACGGATATACTTTATAAGCCAAAGCCGATCCGGACGCCCATAAAGTGTATGTGGAACGTAAGAATGAGGACGGAACTTATCAGGCCTATGAAGTCGATCCGCTGACTGCTTCCCCGGACAATCCGGATCCTGTGGTACAAGCGGCGTTGGCAGCTTGGGAGACGGTGAAAGAGACGACGGACGGCGAGGATGTTACGGAATTGGAGGTCGAGGACGACGCCATAATCGCCTTAGCTTTTGAAAAAATGCTGGAAAATTACCAGGAGTTTGTAGAGAAACGTCTCAAAGACGGGCCGCCTAAAATCCGGGTTGGCGGATCGGAATTTTCGGAACAAGAATGGGAACTGCTTCTTCAGCAGCTGGACGAAAATATCGACGCCTATAAGGAGGAACTGCGCAAACGCTTAAGCGGCAAACAGGGCACTGGAAATCGGACGTCCGGAAGCGCTGCGGATCGAATTGCAGACGCATTTGGCGCGGCAGCTCCAAGCGCCGCTCAGACTTCGGAAGGGCAGGCAATAGAAGGCGCGAAAACACAAAACGGGCCGATGATATCCGAAACGGAGGCATTGGAGGGAATGCATGAGCGCGCGCAGCGCGGCAGCAGCTTTTTGGCGCGTCTATCCGGAGAAAAAAAGGCGCCATATTCATTTTTGGCAGACGCATCGGGTAAGATCACATACAAAGGGGTGACCTTTTTTTGTGACAATGAAAAACAGCAGATTTGTCTGGGTGATATGAGTAACCCCAAAAACGTCATCAATATACCGTTGGCAAAAGGCGGCTGCCTGCGAGTGAACCGTGATAATATCGGGGATCTGGCAAAAGCCATCGATATGTTTTCGCCGGAAGATATCGGACGGATTATGCGTGCGATTGCACAGGATAATAAAACAAGAGAAATTCAGTGGACAATGGATCAAGAAAAATTAGAAGTTTAGGATTATCATAGTATGCCTTTGAAAAAAGGGGCGTTGTAAAATAGAGGAGTCATCCCCTATGGAGCGACGCTCTATTTTTTTATAAAAAATACGGCTGGCCTTTATCATGCCAACCATATTTTGTGCCTCTCCGTGCGGCGGTTGTTTGGTAGTCAATGCGCTGCTAAATGTAATCGGATGTAAAGCCGCCATCCAGAGTGGGGTGTTGTCCTACAATGCATACATTTTCCTTAAGTCAGGGATTCCAAATAGGCTTCTAATGTGCGATCCAGCGCCAATTCTGCAAATAAAGTGGGGTTCTCCCGGGAAAGCTTCACCATTAACTCATAGGTTTTCGGTGTAGTGGAGATGGTGGGGAAAATCTTTGCACAGCTTAATCGAAGCATGGTCTGGCTGGTCAGGATAATGTCTACGGAATCTGTTTGTTCATTGTAATAAGATAATTGGCCGTGTGACATGAGCAGCTCCTTTCTTGATGTAGAGCGGTTTTGCCGCTCATATTTCAATAGACTTTTTTCAGTATAACACAAAATGGCGAGAAAGACAATCAGGAAAATTGTTAATACAGAGAAAACTTGCAGATATCAGAAAGTCCTGTTAATATGTAATAGTATTTTGGTAAGTATAATTATGAAGGAGTGGGGTATGGCTTCGGACGAAACAGTGTTTCGGATGCGCCATACGCTTTTTGTCAGAGGAGATAGAGGATGAATCAGAAGAAGAGAAAAATGCTGTCCGGGACAGCATTATTTTGCGTATCTGCCATGTTATTGGCAGGCTGTTCCACGGGACAGGAGAGGATGGAGAAAAAAGCGGCGTATCGTACCATTGGTATCAATGCAATGGAAGCCGAGGATTATGAAGGAGCGATGGAAGCGTTTAATTCCGCTTTAGAACAGGCAAGTGAGATTGGAGAAAATGAAATAGACATTTGCTATTATAAGGCGGCTGCACAATTTGCGTCGGGCGATTTTGAGGGAGCAATCGAAACCTATAGCGCATTGTTGGAGTCGGACGGTAAAAATTCTGACGCGTATTTCCTACGGGGATGTGTTTATCTAAAGCATGGGGATGATACGAAGGCCAGAGAGGATTATGCCGCAGCGGTGAAATATGCGGAGACGGATGAGATTTATCTGCCGATTTATTATAGTCTTTCCGGCGCAGGATATGAGGCGGAAGGGAAGGCTTATTTGGATGAAGCTTTAGAGAAGCGAGTTGGGCGCAATGCGAAAAATCACACGGTAAAAGGAAGAATTTATCTAATTCGCGGGGAGTATCAGGAAGCGGTAAAACGTTTGAAGGAAGCTGTGGAAAAAGGGGATGTGGACGCGAACCTCTATCTGGCCCAGGCATATGAAGCGCTTGGGGACGCCGGGCAGTCGGAGGCGTGCATTGCGGCGTATGTGGAGGAGTATCCGCAGAGCAGCGTCGCTTTTAATCAGCTTGGCCGAAAAGAAATGGAGGCCGGGAACTATCAGGAAGCGGCCGCGTATTTCCAGGAGGGATTAGAACAGCAGGAAGTGACGAATGAACAGCAGCTTCGGAGCAATTTGATTGCCGCCTATGAATACAGCGGAGATTTTGAAGGCGCCTGGGAGCTGATGGAGGCATATGCGTCGGATTATCCGGGCGATGAAGCGGCAATGCGGGAAATTTTATTTTTAAGAAAAAATCGGAGTAAGGAGACAGAGCAGGAATGATTCAGACAGAAGAAGTAAAGGAACGGATGGTTTTGGTCGCCGTCAGCGAACAAGACGGGGACGATGCGGCGGATTCACTGAAAGAATTAGGGGAATTGGTGAAAACGGCCGGAGCCATTCCGGTTGGTTCCCTGATACAAAACCGGGAACGGATGCATCCGGGGACTTATGTCGGGAAAGGCAAAATCGAAGAGATCCGGGAGATGGTATGGATGCATGAAGCAGATGGAATTGTCTGCGACGACGAGCTGTCCCCGGCGCAGATTCGGAATTTGTCGGATGCATTGGATTTAAAGGTTTTGGATCGGACGCTGGTGATTTTGGATATTTTCGCAAAGCGGGCGTCGACCAGTGAAGGAAAGATTCAGGCAGAGCTTGCGCAGCTAAAATATCGCGCTACCCGTCTGACCGGGATGGGACGGGCCATGTCGCGTCTCGGCGGCGGAATCGGGACCAGGGGGCCGGGAGAAAAGAAGCTGGAAGTGGACAGGCGTTTGATTGGCAGTCGGATTTCTCAGCTGAAACAGGAATTGGCGGAGGTTTGCAGGCATCGTGACATCACCAGGGGACAGCGGACAAAAAGTCAGGTTCCAGTCGCCGCAATCGTAGGCTATACCAACGCCGGGAAATCCACGTTGTTAAATACGCTGACAGACGCGCAGACGCTTGAGGAGGATCAGCTGTTTGCTACATTGGATCCGACGACGCGGCTTTTGGAGCTTTCCGGTAAGCAGCAGATTTTACTGACAGATACGGTTGGGTTTATCCGGAAGCTGCCCCATCATCTGATAGAGGCGTTTCGGAGCACGTTGGAGGAGGCGAAGTATGCGGATTATATCCTTCATGTCGTCGACGCTTCCAATCCACAGGCCGAAAAGCAGATGCATACGGTCTATGAGACGCTGCGCAGCCTTGGGGTTGTCGATAAAAAAATAATTACGTTGTTTAATAAGCAGGATTTAAAAACCGATCAAGAGCCGATGCATGATTTTGTGTCAGATCGCAGCATCAGCATTTCTGCAAAATATGGCGATGGCTTGGAGGAAGTCAAGGAGGCTTTGGAGGAGCTGCTGCGCGGCGATAAAATTTTTATCGAGCGGGTACTGCCCTATCAGGATGCAGGCGTTTTGCAGATGATACGTAAGCAAGGGGAGCTGTTAGAAGAGTCCTATGAACCCGAAGGAATCCATATCCGGGCCTATGTGCCGATGGAGGTTTATGGAAGATTGGAATAGGCGGCAGCGATGGGACAATATTTACAGGGAGGGGGAAAAAGATATGGTGGTTACCGTTTCGATGAATCCTGCCATGGATAAAACGGTGGAGATTGCGGCTTTCAGGCCGGGCGGCTTAAATCGGGTGGCTAAGGTGGAATATGACGCCGGGGGCAAGGGCGTCAATGTATCTAAAACCATCCAAAAACTGGGCGGAGAGAGCGTGGCGGTCGGATTTTTGGGCGGCAATGTCGGAAAAGCCATAGAAAAGGCGCTCGATGCGCAGAATATCCGGCATGATTTTGTCTGGATAGACGCAGAGACCAGGACAAATACCAAGGTGTTGGAGGAAAATGGGGATGTGACGGAGCTGAATGAACCAGGCCCCAGGATTGCGCAGGCACAGATACAAAAGCTGTTGGATAAACTGTCGGGTTATGCGGATCCGGATACGCTGTTTGTCCTTTCCGGAAGCGCGCCAAACGGCGTTTGTCACAATATGTATGCCGACATCATCCGGCTCGTGCATCGGCGGGGGGCGAAGGCGTTACTGGATGCGGACGGAGAGTTATTTCGTCAGGCGCTTGCGGCAGGGCCAGATATGATTAAGCCGAACCGCGCCGAGATGGAAGCGTATGCCGGATTGGAGGATTGCGCTTCGGAGGGGGAGCTGCTTGGCGCAGCCAGGAGGCTGGTGCGGCAGGGGATTCAAAACGTGGTCGTGTCTTTGGGAAAAAGCGGCGCCATATTCTTATGGGAAGATTATGAAGCGAGATGTCCTGCGCTTGTCGTCAAAGCGCATTCTACCGTGGGGGCGGGAGACGCCATGGCAGCGGCATTGGCCTATGCATGGGAGAGGAGATTGGAGCGTGAAGCGACGGTTCGGCTGTGTATGGCCGCCTCGGCAGGGGCAGTGACGACAGTCGGTACGAAACCACCGGAAAGGGAATGGATCGATGCGCTGCAAAAGCGGGTGATCATAGAAAAAATATCCTCCGAATACCGGGAAACAGTATGCGGAGGATAACGGATTATTTGGTTTCAGGCCGTTTTAGGTTTTCAAGTCCGGCTCGGTTAATGGCGGCGGTCAAAGCGTGGATGGAGGCTTTGATAATATCCTCATCCATGCCTACGCCCCAGATCAGTTGATCGTGCGCCGTGATTCCAACGTAGGCCAGAGCTTTGGAAGAAGAACCGCGGGAAAGCGCATGCTCTGTGTATTCCGTCAATTCATACGTAATGTTAAAATGTTTCTTGATGGCAATGCTGATGGCGTCCAGACGCCCGTTTCCATTGGCGACGACTACATCGGCGCCCTCCGGCGTAGTGATGGTAACCGTTGCTTCGATACCGTCATGCTGCCGGAAATGGAATTCCGGAATATGAAAGCTGCTGGTGATGTTGCGGTAGGTTTCCTTGAAAATCTTGTAAATCCGTTCCGCATCCAGTTCGCTGTGCTCTTTGTCAGAAATGTCTTTGACCAGATAGCCGAATTCCTCTTTCATCCGATCCGGCAGGGAAATGCCGTAAGTCTGTTTTAAAACATAGCTTACGCCGCCTTTGCCCGATTGGCTGTTGATTCGGATGACGTCCGAATCATAGGTGCGACCGACGTCTTTGGGATCAATGGGCAGATAGGGAACCGTCCAGTACGGATCGACGCCCAAAGCGTGGTGAGCCATGCCTTTGGAAATCGCATCCTGATGAGAACCGGAAAACGCCGTAAATACAAGATCTCCGGCATATGGCTGGCGCATAGAGACGTCCATATGCGTCAGGGATTCATAGGTTTGCCGGATTTCTTTCATATTGTGGAAATTCAGCATGGGATCGACACCCAGCGAATACATATTCATAGCCAGCGTGACGATATCGACATTTCCAGTGCGTTCGCCGTTGCCAAATAAGGTTCCTTCAATACGGTCTGCGCCTGCCAGCAGGCCAAGCTCCGCGTCGCTGATGCCGCTGCCCCGGTCATTATGGGGATGTAGGGAAATCAGTACGCTGTCCCGGTAATTTAGGTTTTTATCGAAGTATTCCACCTGGCTTGCAAATACATGGGGCATGGAGTACTGTACGGTAGAAGGCAGGTTGATAATTGCTTTTCGTTCCGGCGTCGGCTGCCAGACGTCCAATACGGCGTTGCAGACTTCCAGTGCGTAATCCATCTCCGTGCCGGTAAAGCTTTCCGGGGAATATTCAAAAGAGATATTTCCTTTTTCCTGTTTGGACAGATCGTAAACCAGTTTTGCGCCGTCTACGGCGATTTTTTTGATTTCCTCTTTTGATTTTTGGAACACCTGTTCACGTTGCGCGACCGAGGTGGAATTGTATACGTGTACGATTACGTTTGGCGCGCCGTCAATCGCTTCAAAGGTACGTTTGATAATATGTTCCCGCGCCTGCGTCAATACCTGTACCGTGACGTCCTCCGGAATCATATTCCGTTCAATAATCGTGCGCAAAAATTGGTATTCTGTTTCGGAAGCGGCAGGAAAACCGACTTCGATATGCTGAAAGCCGATATCCACCAGCATCTGATAAAATTTGACCTTTTCCTCCAGGTTCATCGGTTCAATCAAAGCCTGGTTGCCGTCGCGCAAGTCAACGCTGCACCAGACGGGGGCTTTCGCCACATGGTCTTTTTTGACCCAGTCGTAGCAGTCGGACGGCGGCATGAAATACATTTTTTTGTACTTTTCAAATCCCTTCATAAATATAAATCCTCTCTTTCTATAGCGTTACAACAATAAAAAAAGCCTTGCGTCTCTATGCATAGAGACGTAAGACAGCTTACGCGGTACCACTCTAATTCATGAAAAATCATGCGCTCATTCGATACGGGATCCATATGTCCTTATATCGTTCCCGGATAACGGCGGGAGGCCGTCTGCACCTACTCGAATCGACATCTGTTTCAGGCAGAGACTCCAAGGCGAGTTCCCCATCCTCCGTCTGCTGCCTCACAGCGACCGGCAGCTCTCTGAAATCAGGAAAAACAGGTACTATTCCTCTTCCACGTCTTTTCGCATTTCATCATAACATATTTATTTTCGGAGGTAAAGGGGGCGGCGTGGATTTTTTTATGGTAATTTATAACGCGTGGCAGTATAGTTTGGATGGAGGGGTGTCTGATTGTAAAATATAAAAAAGGCGGTGTTGTGATGATTCAAAGAAAAGATTTGCTGGCGTTTCCCTATTATAAAAAAGAGGAATTTACCGGGAGCTATTGCGGGATGCGGTATTTGATCCGGCGGGAACAGGATGGAGAGGAAACGCTGTTTTGCGTCTATACCTGGCCGGGTCCCTATAATTTTGCGTCTACGCCGGAGGAAAAGAAAACGGAGCGAAGGTTTCCGTTCATGGAACAGTCCCTCGAAAAGATTGCTGAATATCTGAATCGCATATATCTGGAACAAGAGGGACAATGGTCGCAGTCCTGGGCGTCAAATGGGCTATTTGCCGATAATTTTATGTAAAAATCGTCAGATTCCATAAA
>CAOJLW010000112.1 GCA_948438565.1 uncultured Lachnospiraceae bacterium
GTAAAAATTATCGATGCAAAAGAAGATTTAAGCGTCCAGGTGCATCCGGACAATGCCTATGCTAAAAAATATGAAAACGGTTCCCTCGGAAAAACAGAGTGCTGGTATATTTTAGACTGTAAAGAAGGCGCGTCGCTTGTTGTGGGACACCATGCGTCCGATAAGGACGAGCTGAAAGCGATGATTTATGGCGGTCGCTGGACAGAGTTGATACGTGAGGTTCCGGTCAAAAAAGGCAGCTTTGTACAGATTGATCCAGGCTGCGTCCACGCGATTAAAGGCGGGATCCTGGTCTATGAGACGGAGCAGAACAGCGATATTACGTACCGGGTATACGACTATGACCGGCTCCATAACGGAAAGCCAAGAGAGCTGCATATCGAGCAGAGTATCGATGTGATTACTATACCGGCGGCGCCGGCGGAACACGCTGTGCTGGACACCTCCCGTTTTCCCAAGAATCAGTGGAATCAGTTGGTTTCCTGTAGCAGCTACCGGGTATGGAAGCTGGTTGTGGAGGGCGCCTGGAAGTTTAGACAGCAATATCCGTTTTTGATGGTGAGTATTGTGGAAGGCAGCGGGACGTTAAATGATACGCCGGTCAAAAAAGGGATGCATTTGATTTTACCGGATGGCTTTGGCGAGGTCAGGCTGTCGGGGGATATGGAGATGATTGCTTCTGCCGTAGGAGTGGAATAAGAGGACAGGGGTACGTATGAAAAAGCAGAATCAGGCATTGTTGGGCGAGTTTGCCCGGGTGCAGTCTATCTTTGATCTTTTTGCGGTCGTTGCTGCGTATTTATTGACGTTGAACCGAAGGAGCAGCGACTTTTCGGAGGAAGATTTAGAGGAATTTGGAAACGATATGCTATACCCAATCGAGTTGTTTTTTGATAGAATAGAGGGTATCGCAGACAGAGAAAGGCTTAAGCGGTTGTGCAGTGATGTGACGGCTGCCTTAAAACCGTATGTGGATGACGATGATATCTTTGCGCTGCTTTGTATGTCGTTAGTGCGGGAAATTGACGGCAATCTTGTGCTATCCGAGTGGTGCGGCGGATTTACCCGCTGTTCCGGCTGCACGGATTATTTTGAATTTGATTTTTTAAATCAAAATTATCGAGATAAAGTAGGAATCTTGCCGATAGAAAAAAATACATTTGTAGAGAGGATCTCAAAAAAATACGAGGCCCAAAATGGGCAACCCCTATTTCGGGATAAAAAAGACGCGGAAGATCTTTGTATTACGGATTTAATAACGCATTTTTTGATTTTTGATCAGAGGAAAGCGCCGCTGCCATCGTGCCATACCTGTTATTTTCCCAAAAGCTATGGCACAGGGAAGCATTTTGCACAGTTACAGCAGTTAAAGATTGGCATAGCTCCAATGTTGTATCATAATATAGAGGAAATATTGGAAATCCGTTTAAAAGATTCCCCTTTTCCGGAAGGAAAGGGAAAGTTTGAAATTCTTGGTTATCAAAGCAAACCAATGTTGCTGCAAAAATATTTGGCGGCAGTTCGGGAGGCGCAGAGACAAAAGGTGGATTTTCTGATTTTTCCGGAGATGCTGATTGCGCCGGAATTTCTGGAGGAGGCCGCCTGTTTGGAGGGTAAGCTTCCGATCATGATCAATGGGAGTTTTTGGGAGGAAAGAAAAAATTATTGTCATATTTCAGATGTGTCATCCCGCATTCTGGCAACGTATTATAAGAGAGAGGCTTTTGATTATAAAAAAGACGGTAAAATATACAGGGAACATTTGGATGCGGATTTATCAAACAGACAAAAACAATTTATTCTGCTTGATTTTGAGGGGTTTGCAAGAGTCAGCTTATGTATATGCAGGGATTTAGATTATGCCAGACAGAGGGATTTTCATAAGCATATACAGGCGGACATTCTGTTTGTGCCTGCTTTTAGCGATTCTAAAGATATGCGCCGCGCCGCGATGGAGCTGGCCGGGAATCATAAAATGCTGGTAGTTATGGCGAATACTTGCGCAGCCGTATGGAACAAGAAAAACTCCCTGGAGGATTGCTGTAAACGTCGTCAGATGATAGGATTTATTGCAGCTCCAGGAAAACAGGGTACGAAACGGGGTTCCCTGTTACATAACTATTGTATGGGCAGCGCTGATTGTGGGCAGTGCAAGAATGCAACGATGTCGTGCTGTAATCTCGTGACTGTTAACCTGAAGGATTATGCAATAGAAGGGAATATTTGTACGATAGGCATTCAGCAGTCTTTTCCCGTGCGGCAGGAAAGTGATTTTGGGAAGGAGAGTGATGCGGTATGAGTAATTGGGATTTGGATTTTGCCCCTCGTATTTCAGAAATGCTTTCCGATAATCGAGAAGAACAGAATCAGAATTTGGATGAGATGGAGCGGTCGGTAACGGAATATTTAAAAACCGGCATAAAAAGTTCGAACTTACAGGAATTTGAGCAGAAGGAAGTAGAATTTAGACAATTATACGCTGCGATTGTAGGAAGTCATGCCAGTTTATATCGTAAAATTCAGGAAGAGGTTCTGGCGATTATGGATCGGAAAGTCGAACAAGAACTGCCGGATATTTCGGTAGAATATTCGAAAATATGTAAGGATCCTATGAAAGCGTTTACCAATTTCAGTCGTTCTCTACTGGAAAATGCCTTATGCTTACAGATTGAAAAAATGGACGCACAGATAAAAAATCTGTCAGAACAAGTCGCATATATGGGAAGGATGTATGAGCTGTATCAATTGTATTGTCAGGAACAGATAATCAGAGAAAGAGAACGCAAATTTCAAGAGGATTTGGAAGAATACGAGGCTTTGGAGTCGATGATTCAGTTTTGCTCTATGAACAAGAGGGTGAAATTCAGCCGTCTATTGGAAGCGTTAAGTTTCTCAAAGCAGTCGATAGAGTATGCGTTAAAGCAATGTTCCGATTATTTTTCTGAAAATGTCTTTCATGAAGTGCGCAATGTGGCGCTCAATGTAAAAGGCAGGCAGTTAGACAGATATCTGCGTTCGGAAAAGATGGTGTGTCACAATGAATCGTTTTACCGATCGTTTGACACGTTTTTAGATAGATTCCAAATGGCATTAGATTTCGGGATGCACGATATCGGTTTTAGAGAGATTTTTGATATAAAATACCTGACGGCTTCGCAAAGGTCGTCTTTAAATCGCAAATTTACTTCTATAGTCAATCAAAGCCCAATCACAAAAGAAATGTATGACATTATAGAAATGGATGATACAGAGTTTACCATTCTAGCATTCGATAGTGTGTCAGACAGAGAGGAGGAAAAAAATGGAAGAGGGCAATATACGTTCCACTTATGATACCTCGGCAATCGACCAGATTTTGACGCAGTTGGATAAAGTATTTGAACAGTCAAATTATAATATGGATCAGTTTATAGACGGGAAAAGTTTAACTTTTGAAGATGATAAATTGGGTGATTTGGTTGCAGATTTATTTAAGCATACCTGTAGGCTGATTCGTGAATATGAGGATGAGATAGACGAGCAAAAAATTTTTGAGCATAGAGCAGATGATGCAGAATATCAGGTAAAAAAATTTTTGCGATTTTATAAAAATTATATTGATAAGGAACTGCGCTTGTTCCGGGAGACGAAGGAGCTGCGTAAAATGGAGATAGAACAGTTTCAGAATACGATCCGGTTTGTTTTACATCAACGTATGCTTTTGGATACCAATAAACAGCCGGACTTTCCGGAAAAATTGGAACAGATAGCGGAGAAACTTTTAAATGGCTGTATGGAATGCGTCGTGACACTTCGTTTTGATGAAGAAAAATTTTGTTTAAAAATACAAAAGATTTTCGCGTTTGACGTATGCAAATGCCAGTTTCTCTATCGCTTGATTCAGGAAAACCGCCAGGATATATTTCAATATATTATGATGAAAAAATTGACAACGATTACGCAGGATATCAAGCAGTTAAAAAACAGATAAAACGATAGGAGGAAAACCATGGGATATTTAGAGGAGTACAACAAATGGTGCAGCGATCCGTATTTTGATTCAGAAACGAAAGCGGAATTAAAAGCGATTGCCGACGACGATAAGGAGATTTTGGATCGGTTTTACCGTCAATTGGAATTTGGGACAGGAGGATTGCGCGGCGTAATTGGGGCGGGCACGAACCGGATGAATATCTATACGGTTCGCCAGGCGACGCAAGGCTTGGCCAATTACATTATAGCAAGGCGGGGACAGGAGAAAGGCGTGGCGATCGCCTTTGATTCCAGGATTATGTCGCCTGAATTTGCTAAGGAGGCTGCGCTTTGCTTAAATGCCAACGGAATCCGGACGTATCGATTTGAAACGCTTCGTCCGACGCCGGAGCTTTCGTTTGCAGTCCGGCATCTGGGATGTATTGCCGGGATTGTGGTGACGGCCAGCCATAACCCCAGGGAATATAACGGATACAAGGTCTATTGGGAGGACGGCGCGCAGATTACGCCGCCGCATGATAAGAATATTTTAGCCGAGGTGGCCAAAGTCACCGAATTTTCTATGGTTAAAACGATGTCGGAGCAAGAGGCGACAGCCGCCGGACTTTATCGGGTGATTGGCAGTGAGATTGACGATCTGTATATGGCCGAATTAAAAAAACAGTCCATCCATCCGGAAGCCATACAGGCGATGGCCAAGGACATCAAGATTGTCTATACGCCGCTGCATGGGACAGGCAATCTTCCGGTGCGCCGCATTTTACAGGAATTGGGTTTTGAAAATGTCTATATCGTACCGGAACAGGAGCTGCCGGACGGCAATTTCCCAACTGTGTCTTATCCCAATCCGGAATCGCCAAAAGCATTTGAGCTGGCTTTAAAGCTGGCTCGGGAAAAGGACGCCGATATTGTGCTGGCGACCGATCCGGATGCGGACAGGCTCGGCGTATATTGTAAAGATACTGCGTCCGGGGATTATGTCAGCTTTACCGGAAATATGTCCGGGATGCTGATTGCGGAATATATATTGCGGGAGCGGACAGCTACCGGCACAATGCCGGATGACCCCGCACTGGTCAAGACGATTGTTACGACCAATATGGCAAAAGCAATCGCCGCTGATTACGGCGTGGCTTTGCTGGAGGTTTTGACTGGATTTAAGTATATTGGGGAACAGATCCGTAAGTTTGAAGAACAGGGTTCTTATCATTATGTGTTTGGCCTGGAAGAAAGCTATGGCTGTCTGGCGGGGACGTATGCCAGAGACAAAGACGCCTGTATCGCGGTTATGCTGCTCTGTGAGGTGGCGGCCTGGTATAAGCGGCAAGGCATGACGCTTTGGGATGCGATGCTTAAGATGTATGAACGGTATGGCTATTATCAGGAAGGACTTGAGACAATCACGTTAAAAGGGATGGACGGCGCCGCCAAAATCCAGGAGATGATGGCTGGGATGCGCAGTAACCCGCCGCAGGAGCTGGCAGGTTTTCACGTTCAGGCAGTCCGGGATTACAGCGCCGATACCAGAAAAGATTTCCATACAGGGGAAGTGGCAAAGACAGGACTGCCTGCTTCGAATGTGCTCTACTATGAGCTTTCGAACGATGCCTGGTGTTGTGTGCGTCCTTCCGGAACCGAACCGAAAATCAAGTTCTATTTTGGGGTGGTCGGCGAGACGTTAGAGGACGCAAAAGCCAGATTGGAAGCATTGAATCAGGCGATGTTGCAATATGCTCAACAGTAAGGCTGTAGTTTTAATGTGCTTTTAATGTGGCGGGTGTAGTATCCCAATATCAAGCGGGTTTGTGGTTTTCTGGGGGATACTGGAAAGAAAGAGGGTATTTTATGGAGAAAACGACATTGGTAATCATGGCGGCAGGCCTTGGAAGCCGTTTTGGCGGCGGTATCAAGCAGTTGGCTTCCGTTGGACCAAATGGGGAAATCCTGATGGACTATTCGATTTATAATGCGATAGAAGCAGGGTTTGAGGAAGTGGTGTTTATTATACGCCATGATTTGGAGCGGGACTTTAGAGAAATTATCGGCAAGCGAATCGAAAAAGTCATTCCGGTAAAATATGCGTTTCAGGAATTGGACGATCTGCCGGTGGGCTTTCAAAGGCCGGCGGGGCGTACGAAACCCTGGGGAACCGGACAGGCTACGCTTGCCGCCAAAAACCTGATTGATCATCCGTTCGTCGTGATCAATGCAGACGATTACTACGGTAAAGAAGCTTTTGTGAAATTGCACGATTATCTGGCCGTTCATTTTGAGCAGCCGTCGGATGTACACCAAATCTGTATGGCGGGGTTTGTCTTGAAAAATACTCTGAGCAAAAACGGCGGTGTGACCAGAGGGGTCTGTGAAGTGGATTCAGACGGCTATTTGACAAAAGTGACCGAAACGTACGAAATCGGTTATCGGGACGGCATTTTGACGGCGCAGGATGAACATGGGAAACCTACGTCGGTACGTGCCGATCAGCGTGTTTCCATGAATATGTGGGGACTTTTGCCCGATTTTTTTGACGAGCTGGAGCGGGGGTTCCGGGAATTTTTATCGGAAATGGAGCCGGATGATTTGAAAAAGGAGTACCTTTTACCGAGGATTATCGACCGACTTGTACAGGAACAACGAGCCAGGGTTAAGGTGCTGGAGACGAAAGATCAGTGGTTTGGCGTAACTTACCGGGAAGATCAGCAAAGTGTGGCAAACGCTATTGACGCGCTGATCCAGCAAGGCGACTATCAGGAAAAATTATTTTAAGGAGTTAGTTATTTATGCGAATGAAAAATTGGAGCCAGGGGAAGTTTATGTTAGCGGTTTTGCTGCTGATTACGGGAATGCTGCTGTTTGTGGGGCCGATGGACGCGCATACGGCAACGCAGCCGGTGACGGTTTCTTCCTGTAAACTAAACAGCGGCGGCAGTAAGCTTACGGTTAAGGCGAAGGTAAAACAAAAGACAAGCGCAATGGGGGGCAAATTATACTTGTTGAGCCTGAATGCATACAATTCTGAGACGGGGGCAAAAAGCGCAGAACCGTTGGCTTCGGTAAAGGCCAAGAAGGGAACGGTTTCCTTTCAGGTCAAATATCAAAGCGCGATGTTGTACCAAAAATTTGTAGTGGCCTATAAAACAGGAGGGAAATACCAGATTGTCAGCAATGCTCGGTATATTACCAATCCGGAGAAACTGGCCTCTTATAAAGGGAAAGGTCCAAATACAACCTCGAAAAAAGGCCTTCAGGTGGAGGAATTGTCCGATTCCCTGGAAATCGGGACGCAGCACGCAGTGGTCAACTGGACGTTAAACTCACTGCTCAATAACAATGCTGTGAACAAGGAAGCTTTTACATACAAAAACAAAGTGTATTATTTGGAC
>CAOJLW010000113.1 GCA_948438565.1 uncultured Lachnospiraceae bacterium
TCCCTCCTGAATAGAGAGAAGACCTTCTACCATAACATCTTTTATAATGACTTCTAAGTCATTGTTTATCTTCATCTTGGACGCGATTGGCGTACACAACCAGTTTGCAATCAGAGAACCATATAGAGTCGTCAACAACGCTACCGCCATTGCAGGCCCGATTGCAGAAGCGTCTTCCATGTTATTTAACATATTTACCAGACCGATCAAGGTACCGATCATTCCCCATGCAGGTCCTAACTCCGCCCATTTCTCCCAGAAGCCGATTACTTTCTTGTGACGATCTTCCAGACAAGTCAATTCTGTCTCCAAGATCCCGCGAACCAATTCCGGATCCGTACCGTCCACTACCAACATAATCCCCTTCTTTAAAAATGGATCTTCAATATCGTTTGACGCTTCTTCCAAAGCCAGAAGGCCTTCCTTCCTGGCTACGTTTGCCAAATTAATGACGTTGCCAATTACAGCTCCCGGATCCATAGCCTCTTCCTTAAATGCCAGAGACATACTCTTAAATCCACCAAAGAAGTCCTTTAACTTATGCGATCCTAAAACGCCCGCTACAGAACCGCCAACTGTAATAATAATGGACGCTACGTCCACGTAGCCTATAAGGCTCGCCCCGTTTGACAGAATGCCGAATACCACCATAACGACTCCGAGGACCATACCCAATAAAGATGCTATATCCACTCATTCTCACCTACCCATTTCATTTTTTTTATTGGTTTTATCTTATTGCTAAATGGCACGTATGCCATAACACCTTTTCATCTCATTCTACTAAATTTTGACGCTTTTGTCTATAAGCTTATTGATTTTTTTTCAAAACAGATTTGAGAACAAACACTTAAAAATGTGTGTATGACCCGACAATGTTTCACCAAATCATACACACATTATATCATATCATGTATTCAACCGGAACACTTATACTATATCAATTAACGTTTCAGATTGATTAATTCTTCCAACAATGTATCGGAGGTCGTAATGACCCTGGAATTGGACTGGAAACCCCTCTGGGTAATAATCATCTGTGTAAATTCAGTCGATAAATCTACGTTGGACATCTCGAGCTCCCCGGAAGTCATGCTGCCGCCGTCCGCAGAAACTTCTACGCCAATCCCATCAAAATCACCGGAGTTTAACGTCGTCCGATAGCAGTTCTCCCCGATCTTTTCCAGACCGGAAGCATTGGCAAACTGCGCCACGGCTATCTGACCCAAAAGAACCGTATTACCATTATCATAGGAACCGAAAATCTTTCCGTCATTGATAATGCTTAGGCCAATCAACGCCCCTAACGGCTTTCCTTGTCCTACGCTGCCGTTCTGCCAGCCGGCGTCCGCCCCCAGAGTCGTTTTGCCGCCGTGATTCGCCGCCTTACAGCTCGAAAAATCTATTTCAATATCGGTAAAATTACTTCCAAGCGTATCCGCCAGATTTAACTTCACAATATCGGAACCCTGATCGCCGACATAGGTAAACTCGCCGCTGTCCGGATCGAACTTTAAGGTATAGTTAACTGCAGGAGCCGTATAGTCTAAAGCGCCTGTCGCAGGATTAAACGACGCCCTTGGAATCGTCGTGCTTCCCAATGAATTTAAAATCTCCTGAGAAACGCCAAACAGATCCGTAAGCGATCCCTCCTGTGCGTCTACCGAAACAGCCAATTTTGCCAATTCATCCGGCGGAAGGTTATTCGGGTTATTGACCGCAGTGATCGCATCCTCCGCATTGGCATAATATGTATAATTCGACACTGTATAGGTACCGTTTGTCAAGTCAAAGGTCACCGGAACATACCTTGTCACCGGATTGCCGTCGCCGTCAAAACTAGAATATGAATAATAATAGGGCGGTTCATGGTTGGCGTCATAATCGCTGTCTACATCCATACCGTCGGCTGATGTCAAATACTTGACGTGAGAATCGGTAGGCATATAGGATTTTAACGCCGTCGTATTCCGACCAAATATCGACGCCATTGTCCCACCGTTATTGAGATATTCCGTAAGTACGGATTTGTTTTCTGAATCCAAAATATCCGTAAGCTCTACCGTATAAGACTGCGCATCCGGATCCGTAACTTTTACGGCAAATTTAGCACAATAACGGTATCCCAGCTTATCATAGAAATTCAAGTTCATTACGTGACCGCTATCGCTGGTAACGCCCGTATCATTTCTATCCATAATACCGCTGACCGTCGCCTTCGTCGTCGATTCCGGAGCGGAAGTTAAGTTTTTCTCCTGCATAATACGCAGCGCCGAAACCGTATCTTTTTTGATATCGCCCGTCGTCTCGTCTACCTGCCAACCCATAACCGTATATCCGGTAGAAGTCATGGCGAGATTACCGGCTCCGTCCACATAAAAGGAGCCTGCCCTGGTAAACAAATTCTCCGTACCGTTGCTGACAATAAAAAAGTTTGTCGTCGCTTTGTCCGTCAAACGAATATCGAACGGATCTCCGGTTGTCTCGGCTGCACCGGAAGAAGTAATGGTAATTTTAGTCGCGCCGCTGGTAACGCCAAGACCGATCTGTCTGGCATTGACGCCGCCTTTTCCGGTAGCTGCGCTTGCTCTGGACGCGTTTGAAAGCGTCTGGTACATAATTTCTGTAAAAGTAACTGCTGAAGATTTGAACCCTACGGTATTTACGTTGGATACGTTATTACCGATAACGTCCATCTTTGTCTGATGTGTCTTAAGACCTGACACAGCAGAGAATAATGATCTCATCATAATGAAATGACCTCCCAAAACTCTTTACGGCCTGCCGCCCCCTCTGTCAGTCAGGGGCCATCGCCTCCCTAAGGTCCGGCTACATAATGACAGCGCCGTCAATATTTGTAAATATGTTATCTTGTTTATCTGTCTGATCCATTGCGGTTACAACGGTCTTATTTGGAATATTCACAATAAATGCCAGGGAATCCACCATAACCAAAGACTCCCGTATGCCTTTTTTATCCGCTTTTGCAACGCCGTTTTGCAGACGCTCGTTCTGTTCATCGGTAAGGCTAATATTCCGTTCTTCCAGCCTCATAGAAGCGTGTTTGGAGAATTTCAATCCGGATGCCTGTTCAGACTGTTTTCCACGCAGGATTTCTTCAAAAGAAACCGTTGCCTTGCCGGAAGCCGCAATACTCCCTGCCGGTTTTAAATATTCTCCCGTAACCTGCTCAATGGATGTAAACCGGTTTGTAATCTTATCCATGCTTCCCTCCGCTTACTTAATCGTCATTGAGCTCCTTATCATCCTCCGGCTTGGATACGTCTTCTCCATCATTGGGTTTATCGGCATCTTCACCGCCGTCCGGCTTGCCGGTTATCGCCGCAATCTCTTTTTCCAATTCTTCCAGTTTCTTTAAATCTTCTTCACTGACAAATCCCTGTTGATATGTATTCATAGCGTCATAGACCGCCCGTGCCTGCTTGATGCTATCCGCATCGCCTGCCGTTACAGAACCCGGACTTGGCAGCTTCGCCATCATTGCAGAAAACATATTGGCCATTTCAAAGGCTTCAAAATAAGCGCTGTCCGCTACAGTATCCAAATCCTCTATGGAATATAAGCCGTCGTTTACGGCCAAAAGGATTTCGCCCTTTTCGTACATCACATAATCCACCCTGCCGGAAACAACCCCGCTGTCCGTATCCAGGATGACATATTTTCCGACCAGGCTATTTGCCATGCCTTTGTCCATCGTTGCCTCTAAATTCTGTGTGGCTTCTAACTGTGAAAACGTTGCCAACTGAGAAATATATTCCGTATTATCCATTGGCTCCAACGGATCCTGATATTGCATCTGTGCAATCAAAAGCTGTAAAAACGCTTCTTTGCCCAAGCCGGACGTACCTTTTTTCTCTTCTTTTTTGTCCTCTTGATTCGATACCTTATCATTGACCAGCTGACCGTTTTTTACAGGCGCCATCATTGATGTTGCCATATCATCGCTCCTTTCTTTCTCAATTTATGCTGTGAAATCCACCTGGTTGCCATTATCTCGCATAATTTTAGCTGCAAGCGCTTCTTCCTCTGTCATTAAGCCGGATAAACCGTCCAAATCATTTAGATTCAGACTCCTTCTGGCCTGCTTTTGAGATTCTTCGCGCTGCTGCTGCATCTGCTCTTCCTGTTTTGCATTTTGCTCCAAATTCTGTTCAAACTCATGAGTTGCCACAGTCACTTCAATCGCGTCAACCTTGACTCCCTGCTGGTTTAAGCTTTGACGCAATTCCACCAGCTGCGTCTCCAATAATTCCTTTACGGTCTCATTTTGCGCCGCGATCTGAGCGCGAACCGCCCCTTCCTTTTCGGAAATATGCAGATAAATTCTCCCCAGATTTTCTGGGTTTAATTGCATCTCCATAGACGTTACTTCTGTGGAGATCGTCACCTGAACATTTCTTGCAATCTGCTGAATAATATCCGCCACATCCACCGCACTGGTATACGGCTGTAAATGCTCCTGCGGTATTGCAAATTCATCCAAATCGGCCGACTGCACGCCACCAAACGCCAGATCCGCCTGAGACATATCATTTTGTTTTGCCTTTTCCGAAAACTGTCCGTCAAAGGACTGTTTTCCTGCTTCTGCCCCTTCCTCTGTTTCAGCTATTGGCTGATTCATTGCTTCCGCTTCTTTTGCAGTCGCTGCCGGCTGCTTGAAAGACGCTTCTTCTTTTGAGGTATCCACATTCTCTTGCGCTGCCACCGGAGCCATTTCTTCTGTCGGCTGCTCTTTTACCGCCTCCATATCAGATGCCACTGTATCGGTGGAAGGGTTCCCGGCTTCAGGAGAAGTCTGTTCCCCTGCTGGATTCAAAATCTCCGGCGTTAGCTCTAAATCTCCAATATCTGTGGACTGCTCCATTTGACTCCATGCCTCACAGAGCATTGTCAGCTCTTCTTTGGTAATGCCAAGCTCGGCGCATAACGTCTCAATTGCCGCTGCCGTCTGTTCCATAACAGCTCCAAACGCCTCGTTTAAAAACAATGCGCCCAAATTTTCACCTGTCAATGCCTGCACTAACGCAGAAAGTCCCTGCAAATCTGTAACATCCAGTAAAGTAATCCCAAGCTGCTCTAAGGCATCGGATATCTGCTCATCCGTCACGCCAAATTTTTCCTTTAATATACTGCGAATTTCCTCTTCAAAATCCTGAATTGACTCAGCCGCTTCTGAACGAACCTCTTCCGGCGTTGCATTTTCTTTCACAGAAACGCTCTTGATAGGTTTTTGGCTGGTATCATATGCCGTTTTTGCCGTATCTGTGGAAGCGGTATTTAAGTCCATTGCAGCGGAACCTTTGGAAGTATTCATATTCGGAAGGCTGCTTTGATTCATCCATGTCATAAAATCGACAGACGCCTCCTGGCCGTCTTTTCCGGATGACTCTGTTTTTAAACCCGCTCGCATCTGCAAAACGCTTTTGGCTATCCCTATCGCTTCAGTTCCCATCTCCCTGCACCTCCTTTCTATGTTATATTGTATTGCTATTTATGATTCAGAGGGATTCATGATTTTGGTCAGCTTAGCAGCCGTATCCGTATTCATGGCCCCCAGAATACCTGCGCTAACATCCGCGTCCATCGCCTGCAAAATTTTGGCAACGAGCTTCAAATCGTCTTTCATCGTATCAAAAATTGCCGCTGCCTGTTTTGGCTTCATAGAAGAATACATACTGACATATTTTTCCAACTCGGCATCCTGTTGCTGCTGCTCAATCACCTGCTTATAAATTGCTTCTGCATTGGCCGGATCCATTTCCTCATAAAACTTCTTATATTCATTTATATCGGGCGCCTGATCTGAAAAAACAACCTCCTCATCAAATTTTTGCTTCCTTTCTTCGAAGGCTGCCTCATTGGCCTTATATTGTTCTAACTGCACAGATTGCTCTTCCAATTCTTTGGTACGGCTCTGGCTGTCCGCAGATGCGTTTTTCTCATTCTGCAATTCAATTTCCAGTTCTTTAATCCTGGCCACGGCTTCTTCCAAAGTAGCATATGGATACTCTGTGTCCTGTGTTCCAGTCATCATCTCTCCCGCCGGACTTTCCTCTTCCGGTAAAATCCGGTTGATATAAGGAACATCCTTTAATAACGGCCGAAGTACCGTAGACCCAAAACCGCCAACATCCATTTTGACTAAAAGCGCAAGGATCGCCAGCCAAATCACAATAATGACAAGCGTCACAAAAAACACAGCCGCTTTGCTTCCGCCCTCTTCCCCGTATTCTGCATCGTAATCCATCGCTTTTTGGATGTCTTCCGGAGATGCGCCGGCTTTTTCCAGCTTAGCCCTGCGTTTTTCCTCTCGCTGCTTTGCCTTCTCTTCCCGTTTGGCCAATTTTGCAGCTTTTTTTGCCGCCTTGCTATCCTCCTGCGCTTCCTCCGGCATTGTATTTTTATTTGCCATATCTTTCATTCACCACCTGTTATTTTTCATTTTGATGATAGGTATAACTGACTAATTCATCTACCTCTTTTTTCTCTTCATACAAAAGCTCCTGTTTAAACTCTTCAAATTTCTTTTCCCGGAGCTTTTCGTAAGTTTTCCTCTCGATCCGGATTGCATTTAAACGCTGACGGACGGCTTCCAGTTGTTTTTCCGCCTTATGCACCTCCAGCATTTGTGTGCGAATCCTCGTTTTCATCGTCTCAATTGCTTTTCTACAGGTACTGATCGCCAACAGATCGATGGTTCCTTCCAAGAGTTTTTTAGACTGCTTATCATAACCTGACTTCTGAATCATAAGCTGCTGTAAAAGCAGCTGCTCTTCTTGCAGCTTTGCCGCTGCCAGACTAAACGAAATTTTTTCCTGTTCTTCTAATTTTTGTTTAATATCCAAAATGCTTTGCAATTGGTATCGGAATTTGGCCATAGCGCCCACCTATTCTGCAAAGAGGGTTTCTAACATTCGCTCTTCCTCTTCAAATTCAAACTTTTCCATCGTATCCTGCATCAAAAATGCATTGACCGCATTGATTTTGGAAATTGCATAATCAATGTTAGGATTAGAACCTCGTTTATATGCCCCGATATTGATCAAATCCTCCGCTTCCTGATAGGTAGCCAGGACATTTTTCAGCTTGCCCGCGGCCTCCTTATGCTTTTTTGTCGCAATGGAGCTCATAACCCTCGAAATGCTCTGTAAAATATCAATCGCCGGATAGTGATTCCGATGGCCCAATTTTCTGGAAAGCATAATATGTCCATCCAAAATGCTTCGCGCCGTATCGGTAATC
>CAOJLW010000114.1 GCA_948438565.1 uncultured Lachnospiraceae bacterium
TGGGGTTGGATGTAAAAGTCCTGGATGATGACAGAAATGAAGTAGAGCTTGTGGAAACCAGCGAATACGGCAATACCGATTTAAATGCAATTATTGCCGGGGATAAGGATTATGCGTTTGAAGACAGTGAATCCTTTGGAAAGATGGGCTTTACAAAACAGGAATTTGATATGGAAAATGAAGAACTGATTGATATTGAGGACGAAGAAGAGGACGAGGATATCGAAGAGGATGAAGTAGAAGACGATTTCGAGGAGATTGATTTTACAGACGAAGTTCTTCAAACAGAGTCGTGATAGAAGGGAGCGTCAGAAATGCCAGAGACAATGAAGAAAGAATCATACCAGCCAATTGCTTTTGATGCAATCCAGATTGGCCTGGCCTCCCCTGAAAAAATCAGGGAATGGTCCCGGGGCGAAGTGAAAAAACCGGAAACAATCAACTACAGGACGCTAAAGCCAGAAAAAGACGGCTTGTTCTGTGAAAAGATTTTCGGGCCGAGCAAGGACTGGGAATGTCATTGCGGTAAGTACAAAAAGATCCGTTATAAGGGCGTTGTCTGCGACCGATGCGGAGTTGAAATTACAAAAGCGAGCGTCAGAAGGGAACGGATGGGGCATATCGAGCTTGCGGCTCCGGTTTCCCATATCTGGTATTTTAAAGGCATCCCAAGCCGGATGGGATTGATTCTGGATATTTCTCCGAGGGTTTTGGAAAAAGTCCTCTATTTTGCTTCCTATATCGTGTTGGAATCCGGCAATACCAACCTGACCTACAAACAGGTGCTTTCCGAGGCGGAATACCAGGAAGCCAGAGAACAGTACGGAAATGCATTCCGCGTAGGTATGGGTGCGGAATCTATTTTAGAATTGTTAGAGGCAATTGATTTGGAAAAAGACGCTGCCGAATTAAAAGCCGAATTAAAAGATGCGACCGGACAGAAACGGGCGAGGATTATTAAACGGCTGGAAGTCGTAGAGGCGTTCCGGGAGTCCGGCAACCGGCCGGAATGGATGATTATGACGGTTGTTCCCGTCATTCCTCCGGATTTGCGTCCGATGGTGCAGTTAGACGGCGGGCGTTTTGCCACTTCTGATTTGAATGATTTATATCGCAGGATTATTAACCGGAATAACCGCCTGCGGAGACTATTGGAACTGGGAGCTCCGGATATTATCGTGCGCAATGAAAAAAGAATGCTGCAGGAGGCCGTGGACGCTCTGATCGACAACGGGCGAAGAGGTCGGCCGGTCACAGGACCAGGAAATCGCGCGTTAAAATCGTTATCCGATATGTTAAAGGGTAAGAGCGGCCGTTTCCGTCAGAACCTGCTGGGCAAGCGTGTAGACTATTCCGGTCGTTCCGTTATCGTAGTTGGGCCTGAGCTTAAAATTTATCAATGCGGCCTGCCAAAGGAAATGGCAATTGAATTGTTTAAACCGTTTGTTATGAAGGAATTGGTATCCAACGGTACGGCGCACAATATAAAAAGCGCAAAGAAAATGGTAGAACGTTTACAATCTGAGGTTTGGGACGTGTTGGAGGAAGTCATCAAAGAACATCCGGTGATGTTAAACCGTGCGCCTACCTTGCACAGATTGGGCATTCAGGCGTTTGAACCGATTCTGGTAGAGGGCAAGGCCATTAAACTGCATCCGTTGGTATGTACCGCTTATAACGCCGACTTTGACGGCGATCAGATGGCTGTCCATCTGCCCCTGTCGGTGGAAGCGCAGGCGGAATGCCGGTTTATGCTCCTGTCCCCCAATAACCTGTTAAAGCCGTCAGACGGCGGTCCGGTTGCCGTTCCTTCACAGGATATGGTGCTTGGCATTTATTATCTGACTCAGGAACGGCCGGGGGTGCTGGGCGAGCAAAAAGCTTTTAAGAGCGTCAATGAAGCGATTTTGGCATATGAAAATAAAGCGTTGACGCTGCATTCCCGCATTAAAGTGCGTGTTACGAAAAAACAGCCGGATGGTTCCTTTAAATCCGGGATTATTGAATCGACGCTGGGACGTTTTATTTTCAATGAGATCATTCCGCAGGATTTGGGTTTTGTGGATCGCACCGATCCGGGCAATGAGCTGAAGCTGGAAGTGGATTTTCATGTCGGGAAAAAACAGCTGAAGCAGATTTTGGAAAAAGTCATCAACGTGCATGGCGCGACCAAAACAGCGGAAGTGCTCGATGATATCAAATCCATCGGCTATAAATATTCTACAAGAGCGGCTATGACCGTTTCGATTTCCGATATGACCGTGCCGCCGCAGAAGCCGCAGATGATTGAGGAAGCGCAGAATACGGTGGATAAGATTATGCGTCAGTATAAGCGCGGTTTGATAACGGATGAGGAACGTTATAAGGAAGTTATTGAAACCTGGAAAGAGACGGATGACGAGCTGACGTCGGCGCTGCTTGGCGGTCTGGATAAGTACAACAATATTTTCATGATGGCCGATTCCGGCGCGCGTGGTTCCGATAAGCAGATCAAGCAGTTAGCCGGGATGCGAGGCCTTATGGCGGATACGACTGGCCGGACGATCGAGCTGCCGATCAAGTCGAATTTCCGTGAAGGCTTGGATGTTTTGGAATATTTCATGTCTGCGCACGGCGCTCGGAAAGGTCTTTCCGATACGGCGCTGCGTACAGCCGATTCCGGATATTTAACCAGACGTCTGGTTGATGTATCGCAGGAATTGATTGTACACGAATCAGACTGTACCGCAGAAACCGGAAAAGAGATTCCGGGTATGTGGGTGACGGCGTTTATGGACGGTAAAGAAGAAATTGAAAGCCTGCAAGAGCGTATTACCGGACGTTTTTCCTGTAATACGATTTATGATAAAGATGGAAATGTTTTAGTTAAGGAAAACCATATGATTACGCCGCGCCGGGCGGCTGAGATTATGGGCAAGGGTGTGGATGAAAACGGGAATCCGATTGAAAAGGTAAAAATTCGTACAATCTTAACCTGCCGTTCCCATGTTGGCGTCTGTGCAAAATGCTACGGCGCGAATATGGCGACCGGGCAGGCCGTGCAGGTTGGAGAAGCGGTCGGCATTATCGCCGCGCAGTCGATTGGCGAGCCGGGTACGCAGCTTACGATGCGTACATTCCATACGGGCGGCGTTGCCGGAGACGATATTACGCAGGGTCTTCCGCGTGTCGAGGAAATTTTTGAAGCGCGTAAGCCAAAAGGTCTTGCCATTATTACCGAATTTGCAGGAGTTGCCGAGATTCGCGACACCAAAAAGAAACGTGAAATTGTCGTATCCAATCATGAAACGGGCGAGTCTAAGACATACCTAATCCCCTATGGTTCCAGGATTAAGGTGATGGACGGCGCGAAATTGGAGGCGGGCGATGAGCTGACGGAAGGTTCCGTCAACCCGCATGATATTTTAAAGATCAAAGGCGTCCGGGCCGTACAGGATTATATGCTGCAGGAAGTGCAGCGCGTATACCGTTTACAAGGCGTGGAAATCAACGATAAGCATATCGAAGTGATTGTTCGGCAGATGTTAAAGAAAATCCGCATCGAAAACAACGGAGATTCTGAATTTTTGCCGGGTACGCTGGTGGATATTCTGGATTTTGATGATGAAAACGAGCGTTTGCAGGACGAGGGACTGGAGCTTGCGGAAGGCAAGCAGGTGCTCTTAGGTATTACCAAGGCGTCTTTGGCGACCAATTCTTTCCTGTCTGCCGCATCGTTCCAGGAGACGACCAAGGTATTGACGGAAGCTGCCATTAAGGGCAAGATTGATCCGTTGATCGGCTTGAAAGAAAATGTTATTATCGGTAAGCTGATCCCGGCAGGTACCGGCATGAAACGTTACCGGGACTTAAAGCTCGATTCCGATTGAAACGAGGACAGCTATCTGGACTTTGAAGATGACTTTGGCGAATTTGAAGTAGATGAAATTATGGAGTAATTTTTTGGCCGCTGCCTGGAATAACCAGGCGGCGGTTGTTTTTGGAAAAATATCTTGACAAACCACTTTTTCCCTTTTATAATTATTTAGCGTGTATGCAAATACGCAAAAACAGATGAAATCATAGGAGGTGAAACAAATGCCAACATTTAACCAGTTAGTAAGAAAAGGACGTCAGACATCGATCAAGAAGTCTACAGCTCCGGCGCTTCAGAAAGGATACAACTCCTTAAAGAAGAAACCGACAGACACATCGGCTCCTCAGAAAAGAGGCGTCTGTACAGCAGTAAAGACAGCTACTCCTAAGAAACCGAATTCAGCGCTTAGAAAAATTGCCAGAGTTCGTCTTTCTAATGGAATCGAAGTGACAAGCTATATCCCGGGTGAGGGACATAACTTACAGGAGCATAGCGTTGTCCTGATCCGCGGCGGCAGGGTAAAAGACTTACCGGGTACTCGATACCATGTCATCAGGGGTACACTTGATACAGCAGGTGTCGCTAACAGAAAACAGGCTCGTTCCAAATATGGCGCAAAGAGGCCAAAAGACGCTAAGAAATAGGAATGGGCGACCAATAGTATCACAAACAGATCTAAAGGTTAGTGTTGGGATTTTGCTTCACATGAGACGGGGCCTTTTCTATAGCAGATAGGATATCCGGAAGATATAAATTTCCGCACGCAACACATTAGAGGACACATGTGAGTACCGTTGAATTAATCGCAAAAATAGTATCATGGACATGATTAAGGAGGGAAGTACCGTGCCACGTAAAGGACATACGCAAAAAAGAGATGTTTTGGCAGATCCGTTATACAACAATAAAGTGGTTACGAAGCTTATCAACAACGTTATGTTGGACGGTAAGAAAGGCGTAGCGCAAAAAATTGTATACGGCGCATTTGCAAAAGTAGAAGAAAAGACAGAAAAACCAGCCCTTGAGGTGTTTGAAGAATGCATGAATAACGTGATGCCTTTGTTGGAGGTAAAGGCAAGGCGTATCGGCGGTGCGACATACCAGGTACCGATTGAAGTAAGGCCGGAAAGGCGTCAGGCTTTGGCTCTGCGCTGGCTGGTTGCCTATTCTCGTAAGAGGGGCGAAAAGACCATGAAGGATCGCCTTGCAAACGAGATTATGGATGCAGCGAACAATACAGGGGCATCCGTTAAGAAGAAAGAGGATATGCATAAAATGGCAGAAGCAAACAAAGCGTTTGCGCATTACCGTTTCTAATGATTTTGCGGTTGCTGCCATATTTGACACAATAAGTAGCCGCCCATGGGGTACATTGGTACCATATTGCGTGGGCAAGTATGAAGGAGGAAAATCCCTTGGCTGGAAGAGAATATCCATTGGAGAGAACCAGGAACATCGGTATTATGGCTCATATTGATGCCGGCAAGACAACGCTGACAGAGCGTATTCTTTATTATACCGGTGTGAATTATAAAATCGGTGATACTCATGAAGGGACTGCAACCATGGACTGGATGGAGCAGGAGCAGGAAAGGGGTATTACCATTACTTCCGCTGCTACGACATGCCATTGGACTTTGCAGGAGGACTGCAAGCCAAAGCAAGGCGCCCTGGAGCACCGTATCAATATTATCGACACGCCTGGGCATGTTGATTTTACAGTTGAAGTAGAGCGTTCCCTTCGTGTATTAGACGGCGCTGTTGGCGTCTTTTGTGCAAAAGGCGGAGTGGAGCCTCAGTCAGAAAATGTATGGCGTCAGGCTGACACCTATAATGTTCCGAGGATGGCCTTTATCAATAAGATGGACATTTTGGGCGCAAACTTTTATGGCGCCGTAGATCAGATTCGTACAAGATTGGGCAAGAATGCAATTATTTTGCAGCTTCCAATTGGAAAAGAAGATAGCTTTCAGGGAATCATCGACCTGTTCGAGATGAAAGCATATATTTATAATGACGATAAAGGCGAAGATGTTTCTATTGTGGACGTTCCGGAGGATATGCAGGACGATGCAGAGCTTTACCGTACGGAAATGATAGAAAAAATCTGTGAATTAGACGATGATTTGATGATGCAGTATCTGGAAGGGGAAGAGCCGTCTGTAGAAGATATGAAGAAGGCTCTTAGGAAGGGGACGTGTGAATGTACGGCCGTTCCTGTTTGCTGTGGTTCCGCATACCGTAATAAAGGCGTTCAGAAGCTATTGGATGCTATTTTAGAATATATGCCTGCCCCGACAGATATTGAAGCAATCAAAGGGACGGATTTGGATGGCAATGAAATCGAAAGGCATTCTTCTGACGAAGAGCCGTTTGCCGCATTGGCTTTTAAAATTATGGCCGATCCGTTTGTAGGTAAGCTGGCATTTTTCCGTGTATATTCCGGAACGATGCGTTCCGGTTCCTATGTCTTAAACGCTACAAAGAGCAAAAAAGAACGTGTTGGACGTATTTTGCAGATGCACGCCAACAAACGTCAGGAACTGGATGTTGTATATTCCGGTGATATTGCGGCGGCAGTAGGATTTAAATTTACAACGACCGGCGATACGATCTGTGACGATCAGCATCCGGTTATCTTAGAGTCTATGGAATTCCCGGAACCGGTTATCGAATTGGCGATTGAGCCAAAGACCAAAGCCGGGCAGGGTAAGATGGGCGAAGCCCTGGCAAAACTGGCGGAAGAAGATCCGACGTTCCGTGCGCATACGGATCAGGAAACCGGCCAGACCATTATTGCCGGTATGGGCGAGCTGCATTTGGAGATTATTGTAGACCGTC
>CAOJLW010000115.1 GCA_948438565.1 uncultured Lachnospiraceae bacterium
ATCGTCGTGACTGGAGTTCAGACGTGTGCTCTTCCGATCTATTTTGACTATCCGGCCGAACAGATAAAAGTCATTGGCATTACCGGCACAAAAGGCAAAACGACAACCACCTATATGATAAAATCCATTTTGGAACATGCAGGGTATCAAGTCGGACTGATCGGTACCGTAGAGACGATCATAGGGGATGAGACAATTCCGTCGGCCAATACGACGCCGGAATCTTATTTGGTGCAGAAATATTTACGGCAAATGGCGGACGCTTCCTGTCAATGCTGCGTCATGGAGGTTTCTTCTCAGGGGTTGATGATGCACCGTACGGCTGGGTTTGTGTTTGAAATTGGGATTTTTACCAATATAGAACCGGATCATATCGGGCCAAATGAGCACGCGTCCTTTGCGGAATACTTAGACTGCAAGGCCCGGCTGTTTAGCCAGTGTCGACTGGGGATTGTCAATGTAGATGACGTCCATTACCAAGATGTTTTAAAATATCATACCTGTCGGGTAGAGACGTATGGATTTTCTGAGACGGCGGATATCCGTGCGGCAGATATACGGCTGGTGCATCAGCCGGGGTATTTAGGCGTAGGCTATCGAGTTGCCGGACAGCTGGATTTTGAGGTGGAAGTGGATGTGCCGGGCAGGTTCAGCGTCTATAATTCTTTGGCTGCCATTGCGGTCTGTCGTCATTTTGGCGTGGGAACGGGCGCGATGAAACGGGCGCTAAAGCTGGCAAAGGCTAAAGGCAGGATTGAGATGATCCATGTGTCCGATCATTTTACGTTGATGATTGATTATGCTCACAATGCCATGAGTTTAAAGAGCTTGCTTTCTACGTTGCGCGAATATGGCCCCAAAAGGCTGGTGTGCCTGTTTGGCTGCGGCGGCAACCGCGCCAGAGCAAGGCGTTTTGAAATGGGCGAGACGTCCGGCAATATGGCGGATTTGACGATTATTACTTCGGATAACCCCCGATTTGAAGAACCGCAGGCGATTATAGACGATATCAAAACAGGAATTGGCAGGACGAACGGCCAATATGTTGAAATCATAGACAGAAAAGAAGCGATCCGCTATGCGATTGCGCATGGGCAGCCAGGGGATATTATTGTTCTGGCAGGCAAAGGCCATGAGGATTATCAGGAAATAAAAGGCGTAAAATATCCGATGGATGAACGGAAGCTGATTGCGGAAGCATTAGAAGAAATTTTGGCAGGAAAGCAGTGATAAAATGGCATATTATGCCAATATAATTATAGATATTTCTCATGAAAAATTAGACCGTACGTTCCAGTACCGGATACCGGAAGCGTTGACGGCCCAAATCCATCCCGGCGTTTGCGTCTGCGTTCCGTTTGGAAGGGGGAACCGCGTTACACAGGGATATGTCGTCGAGGTGACCGATCGGGCGCAGTTTGATGAGGAAAGGCTAAAAGAGGTGATATCGGTCGTGGCTGGCAGCGTGACGATTGAGGCGCAATTGATTGCTTTGGCGGCCTGGATGCGTAAAAATTATGGCGCGACAATGAATCAGGCGTTAAAAACCGTAATCCCAATCAAGCGAAAGTCAAAAGCCAGGGAAAAGCGCAAGATCTGCCTTTGCATGGATCGGAATGCGGCTCAGGAGCAGTTAGATCATTTTCGCAAAAAGCACAATACGGCCAGGGCCAGGCTTTTGGAGGAGCTTTTGAATCATTCGGAAATTTCCTATGAGGTTGTGACGCAAAAGCTGAATATTGCGGCAAATGTAATCCGTGCTTTGGAAGAGCGGCAGATCGTAAAAGTCGTTCATGATTTGGAGTATCGCAATCCGGTTTCGCATTTTAGCCATACCGGTTATCAGGCAAAGTTAAACGAGGAACAGCAGCAGGCGGTCGATGCTGCGCTTGCGGATATGCGCCGGGGCGTCCATAAAACCTACCTGCTGCATGGCGTTACCGGGAGTGGAAAGACAGAAGTCTATATGGAGCTGATTGCGGATGTGACGGCTCGCGGCCGACAGGCCATTGTACTGATACCGGAGATTGCGCTGACCTATCAGACAGTGATGCGTTTTTACGGAAGATTCGGCGATCGGGTATCAATTATGAATTCCAGGCTTTCGCAAGGGGAACGCTATGATCAGTTCCTGCGTGCAAAAAACGGTGAAATAGATGTTGTGATTGGCCCGCGCTCGGCGTTGTTTACTCCGTTTTTGCATTTGGGATTAATTATTATAGATGAAGAGCACGAGGGCAGCTATAAAAGTGAAACGCTGCCCAAATACCATGCAAGGGAAACGGCGATTGCGCGTGCGCAGATGGCAGGCGCCTCTGTTGTGCTCGGATCGGCGACGCCGTCCGTAGATAGCTATTATAAGGCAAAAATGGGTGAGTACAGTCTTTTGGAGATGAAAAAAAGAGCGCTGGAACAGCCGCTTCCGGTATGCCATATCGTGGATTTAAGAGAAGAATTGACAAATGGCAACCGTTCCATTTTAAGCCTCAGGCTACAGGCATTGATTGAGGGAAGGCTGAAAAAAAAGCAGCAGATTCTGCTCTTTTTAAATCGCAGAGGGGTTTCTGGATTTGTATCCTGCCGTTCCTGCGGTTATGTCATCCGTTGCCCGCATTGCGACGTATCGTTAAGCCTTCACAGGCATGGCAGGCTGCTGTGCCATTATTGCGGGCATGAAGAGCCGGCGCCTGTCGTTTGCCCCAATTGTGCGTCCCGGTATATCGGCGGTTTTAAAGCGGGGACGCAGAAGATTGAGGATATTGTAAAACAGCGATTTCCGCAGGCAAAGGTGTTGCGGATGGATTTGGATACGACAAAGGGCAAAGACGGCTATGAAAAAATCTTGTCTGCGTTTGCCAATCAGGAAGCGGATATTTTAATTGGCACGCAGATGATTGTAAAGGGACATGACTTTCCGAACGTTACGCTGGTAGGGATTTTAGCGGCGGATTTATCGATGTATGTGGCGGACTATCGCGCGGCGGAACGCACCTTCCAGCTTATTACTCAGGCGGCGGGGCGTTCCGGCAGGGGTAAAGAACCCGGGGAAGTGGTGATACAGACGTATAATCCCAAGCATTACAGTATCCTGGCGGCTAAAGATCAGGATTATCAGGCTTTTTACCGTGCGGAGATTGCTGTGCGCCGGCTGCTTTCTTACCCTCCGATATCCCATATGATGCTGATTTTATTTACGGCGGGGCAGGAAGAAGCGGCAGGGGCCGCAGCGGCTTATCTGGCGGCTCTGATCCGGAAAGCCAGGATCGACAGGCTGCGCTTGATTGGGCCGGCAAGCGCCAATATTGCAAAAGTCAATGATATTTATCGGAAGGTGCTGTATGTAAAACATTCGGATTATGGGCAATTGGTCGGATTAAAGGATCGGATTGAGCTGTTTTTAAAGGATAGGGCGGATTTTGGCAAAGTAAATATAACATTTGATTTTGACCCAATGAACGGGGTATAACAGATAAGGAGGAATTATGGCGCTTCGGACGATAAGGATGCAGGGAGATCCGGTACTCGGTAAAGTATGCAGGGAGGTGAAGGAGATCACCCCCAAGCTTGAGATTTTGATTGCAGATATGCTGGAAACGATGTATGATGCCTGTGGAGTGGGACTGGCTGCGCCGCAGGTCGGTGTGTTAAAACGGGTGGTCACGATTGATGTCGGGGACGGGCCGTTAGTCATGATCAATCCCAGGATTGTCTCGGCGGACGGAGAACAGACCGGGGGTGAGGGATGCTTAAGCCTTCCCGGAATGGCGGGACAGGTGACAAGGCCCAACCATGTGATAGCCAGAGCCTATGACGCCAATATGCAGGAATTTGAAATTGAAGCTACAGAGCTGTTGGCCAGAGCTATTTGCCATGAGGTGGATCACCTGGACGGACATATGTATACAGAATTGGTCGAAGGGGAGATCTATGAGGTTTCCTATGAAGATGATGAGGAGGAATGAGCGTTATGCGTGTAATTTTTATGGGGACTCCGGATTTTGCGGTCGGGGCGTTGGAGGCGGTGATTGCAGCCGGACATGAGGTGTCCCTTGTGGTGACACAGCCGGATAAACCAAAGGGCAGGGGAAAAGCGATGCAGGCTTCTCCGGTCAAAACGTGCGCGCTTTCGCATGGGATTGCGGTATATCAACCGAAACGGATCCGAGAAGCGGAATGTATCGCCCATTTGAAGGAATATTGTCCCGACATTATCGTAGTGGCTGCGTTTGGGCAGATTTTACCAAAAGAGCTCTTGGACGTCCCTCCCTATGGCTGTATCAATATTCATGCTTCCCTGCTGCCCAAATACCGCGGGGCGGCGCCGATCCAATGGACGGTGTTAAACGGGGACGTTGTTTCCGGCGTGACAATTATGCGTATGGACGAGGGTCTGGATACCGGGGATATGATTGTTAAGGAGGAAGTGGAGCTGGCTCAGGAGGAAACAGGCGGCAGCCTGTTTGAAAAACTTTCTGTGATTGGCGCCAAGCTATGTGTGCGGGCAATGCAGGAGATAGAAAACGGTACGGCCGTTTATACCAGACAGGATGCATCGGAAGCCACATATGTGGGCATGATCCATAAACAGATGGGGGATATTGACTGGAAAGAGCCTGCCGCTGTGATTGAACGGCTGATCCGCGGCTTAAATCCCTGGCCAAGCGCTTATACGAGACTCCATGGAAAGACTTTAAAAATCTGGCGTGCAGCGGCGGAACCCGGAGGGGACGAAAAAGAAGCCGGGACAACGGCATCTGTCAGTAAAAAAGCATGGAAAGTGCAGACCGGAGACGGCGTCCTTTCCCTACTGGAAGTGCAGTTGGAAGGAAAAAAACGTATGGATATTGAAGCTTTTTTGCGTGGACATGAGATAGAAGAACATACGAAGTTGTTATAATGGCGGAAAAGGGCGTTGATAAAGAAAGGAAGAGAATACGCGATGTATGGATATGGATATTATGGATGGTGGGATCCCACATATTACCTGGTATTGATTGGCGTAGTCCTTTGCCTGTTTGCGTCGGCGAGGGTCAAGGGAGTTTTTCGCAAGTATTCCCGTTACCGCAGCATGAGCAATGTGACGGGCGCGCAGGCGGCGGAGCGGATTTTGCGCCAGGCAGGGATCTATGATGTTGCAGTGCGTCAAATTCCTGGGAATTTAACGGATCATTACGATCCAAGACATAAGACGTTAAATTTATCGGATTCGGTCTATGGATCAACGTCCGTGGCGGCAGTCGGCGTGGCGGCTCATGAGTGCGGGCATGCGATTCAGCACCAACAGGCGTATGCGCCCTTGACGCTGCGCAGCAGTATTGTTCCGGTGGCCAATATTGGCTCTACGCTGGCCTGGCCTTTGATTGCAATTGGATTTATTTTTAAGAGCAATACAGGGACGCTTTTGATTAATCTGGGTATTTTGTGCTTTTCATTTGCGGTGCTTTTTCAGCTGGTGACGCTTCCGGTAGAATTTAATGCGTCGGGCAGGGCGCTGCGTATTTTAGAGGATACCGGGATGTTAAGCAGCCAAGAGCTGCCTATGACGAGGAAAGTGTTGCGCGCGGCGGCGCTAACGTATGTTGCCAGCGCAGCGGCGTCGATTTTGCAGTTATTGCGCCTGCTGTTTTTGGCCGGAGGAAGAAATGGCAGGGACTGATGGGATCAATCTACGGGAACAGGCTCTTTTGGCCTTATTAGCCGTAGAAAAAGAGGAGATGTACAGCCATAAGGCAATTTCGGCGGCGTTGGATAAGTACCGGTATCTGCCAAAACAAGAGCGGAGTTTTTTTACCAGACTTTGCGAAGGGACATTGGAACGACAGCTCGAATTGGATTATATCATCGGCCGGTTTTCCAGCACGCCGGTGGAGCGTATGAAGCCTCCTATCCGCTGTATTCTGCGGATGGGGGTTTATCAGTTGAAATATATGGACGCGGTGCCGCCTTCCGCCGCCTGCAATGAGGCGGTCAAGCTGGCAGTAAGAAAAGGCTTTGGCTCTTTGCGGGGATTTGTCAACGGAGTGTTACGCAATATCAGCCGGAATCTGGATTCGGTGGTCTATCCGGATGAAACCAAGCAGCAGGCGTATGCCTGGTCCATCCGCTATTCAATCCCGGAATGGATTTTAAAACAGTGGGCCAAAGATTATGGCTGGGATAAGGCGAAATCCATTGCGCAGGCATTTCAGGAACAAAAACGGATGTATATTCGCGTCAATCGGATGAAAACGACGCCGGAGGAATTAAAGGAGGCTTTGGCCAGACAAAAGATTGCGGCCAGAGCTGTCAAGTCCGAAGAATATCCGGCGTTAGACTGTGCGATGGAGATTTCCGGTTATGACAGCCTTTGGCATATTCCGGAGTTTTTGGACGGGCATTTTATGGTACAGGATTTTCATTCCATGCTGGCGGCCTGTGCGGCTGCGCCAAAGCCGGGGGACTTTGTCATTGACGTCTGTGCCGCGCCAGGCGGCAAAAGCTTGTATGCCGCCGAGCAAATGCAGGGTATGGGTATGGTGGAGGCCAGAGATCTGAGCGCGTATAAGGTGGGTTTGATAGAAGAAAATCAGAAGCGGTGCGGCATTGTGAATCTGCGTACGGCGCAGATGGACGCGCGGGCGTTAGACGAGGCTTCTGTCGGGCGCGCGGATTTGGTGATTGCAGAT
>CAOJLW010000116.1 GCA_948438565.1 uncultured Lachnospiraceae bacterium
CACCGGTGAACGTTTCACCAATTTTAACGAGGGTTGGAAATTTAACCTTGGCGATTCCGCCAGCGCTCCCGAAACGGATTTTAACGACGCTGCCTGGAAGGATGTCAATTTGCCTCATGATTTCAGTATTTCCCAGGATTTTACTGACAAAGGAGAAGCAGAAAGCGGCTTTTTACCGGGCGGTACCGGTTGGTATCGAAAAACTTTTATTATGCCGGATGAACTAAACGGCAAATCCTTCGTATTAAATTTTGACGGCGTATACAGCGACGCATACGTTTATGTCAACGGCGAATATATCGGAGAACACCATTACGGTTATACCCCATTTGCCTTTGATATCAGTTCATATCTGATATGCGACGGCAGCACGGATAATGTAATTGCCGTTAAAGCAGTCAACGACATCCCGACGAGCCGTTGGTATTCCGGCAGCGGCATTTACCGCGACGTTACCATGGTTATCACCGATCCCGTCCATGTAGCGCTAGACGGCACGACCGTTACGACGCCGGATATCGCTTCTGGCAAAGGTACCGTGGATGTTCAGGTCAATATTGCCAACGACAGTGATACAGACGCGGAAATTACGATGAAAAATACAGTCTATACTTCTGATGGAGATTCCGTTGCCGCGTCAGAAGAGGTTTCCGTGACTGTAGCGGCTAATACATCCGTACCAGCCAGCGCTTCACTGGAAGTAGCCGCGCCAAAATTGTGGTCTATCGAAGAACCGAATAGGTATTATGTCCGTACGGAGCTTTCTGCAAACGGAACCGTTATTGACACATATGATTCGAATTTCGGCTTCCGTTGGTATGCATTTGACGATGCTACCGGATTTAGTTTAAATGGACAAAATGTAAAGATCAACGGCGTATGTATGCATCATGATCAGGGGGCTTTGGGAGCTTCTGCTTATTACGACGCGATCTATCGTCAGCTTTCTATTATGAAAGATATGGGAGCCAATACGATCCGTATCACCCACAATCCGGCTTCCAAAACCTATATTGAAATCTGCGATCAACTGGGTCTTTTGGTTATTGAAGAATTCTTCGACGGCTGGAATTTGAGTAAAAACGGAAATAGAAATGACTTTTCCAAATATTTCACCACGAAACTCAATGCCAATAATCAGATTTTAAATGGCAACAGTGATATGACCTGGGCAGAATATGTATTAAAATCGGTGGTAAGGCGTGATATCAACAATCCGTCTATTATCTTGTGGTCGCTTGGCAATGAGTTAAAAGAATCTTATGGTGATTATAGCCAGAACTTAAAGCCAGCCGATGATTTAATCCAATGGACGACTGAAGCAGATCCATCCCGTCCGATTACGATTGGCGACAACGACAGAAATAGCAACTCCAATTTAACCGCTATCGTAGACAAAGTAACAGCGGCTAACGGCATCGCAGGCTTCAATTATTCCAGCGAAAGCCAGCTTATATCTTTATCCCAAAAATACGGCTGCATCCTTGCGTCCGAGACGGCCTCTGCCATCAACAGTCGGAGCAGATATATGTCGCAGGCAAGCGGAGGAAATGCAGACGGCAAATACCACTTGACTTCTTATGATACCTCCCGTGTTGGATGGGGTAAAACAGCGCAATTATCTATGTGGGATACGATACGTTATGATCAAATCGCCGGACAATGCGTCTGGACAGGTTTTGATTACATTGGTGAACCGACTCCATGGAACGGAACCGATCCGGGTAGTAAAACCGGTCAAGGCCCAATTCCAAACAGCAGTTATTTTGGTATTGTGGAAACAACCGGATTTGAAAAGGATACTTATTATTTGTACCGCAGCCAGTGGAATCAAAAAGAGCCTACGCTTCATCTGGTTACGGCTTGGGACAGCGACAATATGATCAATAATGCCGGAAAAACGCCGGTTGTTGTTTACAGCAATGCGCCCAAGGTAGAGCTTTATCGTGACGGCACGAAGATCGGCACTGCTATCCGCACCGAACATACAACCGATGCAGGCCATACGTATTATACCTATGCGACGGAAAGCAATCATTCCGTTTGTACGACGTCCAGCGGCTCCAATGAAGCCAGCTTATATGCTACGTTTAACGTAGAATACCAAAAAGGCTCGATTTCGGCCAAGGCTTTCGACGCCGATAATCAGGAAATTACAGACGATTGCGCCGGCGTCACATCCGTTACTACTCCGGACGCAGCAAGCAAGCTTGTGATTTCTTCCAACCAAACAGAAATTGCCGCCGATGGTTCCAGTCTGGCTTATATTACAGTAGACGTTACGGACAACAATGGTAACTTAGATACTATGGCGACCAATAACATTCGCTTTACGTTAAGTGGAGAAGGCGAAATTGCCGGCGTGGATAACGGCGATCAGGCGACGACCAAGAAATATCAGCAGGCGTCTGCTCTGCAAAGCGCGACATCGGCTAATATTGATGTCTATGCCGGAAAAGCTCTGGTCATTGTACGTTCTACTAAAAATGCCGATTCCGTTACTTTAACAGCTTCTTCGGATGGCTTTGAAGATGTTTCTGTTCAGGTTAAGACAGTTGGCGGCGCGTCTGCGGATCCTGACTCCATTGTCAGCTATCAGATGGTAAAACACGGCTATGTTCCAACAGGCGCTGTAACCAAAATTGAACTGCCTAAATCCGTAGAAGCGACTACTTTAGGCGGAGAAACCAAAACCATGAATATACAATGGGATACGTATGATCCTGTTAATTTAACTAAAAAAGGCAACTTTAGAATTAACGGAACCATTGGGGAAGGCGCAAACTTGATTCCAGTATTTATGACGATTCATGTATATGATGCAATTGCTGGTATCCAAGGATTCTCCTTCTATACGATGCCAAAGCAAGTTCCTGCGCTTCCAACGATGGCTGCCGCTTATTATGCGGACGGAACGGTATTTGAAGAATATCCGGTATCCTGGGATACAAGCGTTTTGACAGAAACCGCCCTCTCTGAAATAGGGACAGTCGTTACCGTAAATGGAACAGTTGAGATTTTAGGTCAGACCTACCCGACCAAAGCCACGGTACGTGTGGCGGAACCAGTTCAAATTGCGTCTACCAATGTAGCAGTCAATAAAGATCATTTAGTGGACAACGGTCCTTATGCGGATTCTTTGGCCTCCCTTACGGATGAACTTCGTTATGATAACGGACAGTCTTCAAGCCGTTGGTCGACCTGGAGTAATCCTGTTTCTGCGAGACCGGCAAAAGACGATATACAGATTACCATGGACTGGGCGACTGCGATTACAACGGATCAGATTAATTTGTACCATTTCTTCCGGGATCCAAACTGGACACAGTCAAACGGCACTCCTATTACAAATGACGGTTCTGCTATGCCTAGCAGCATTAAGTTGGAGTACACGTCGGTATCTAATTATGATGAGGCAAGCGGCACGATTAATGCCAATGAATGGACGGAAATCGGATATCAAGAACCGGAAGTAATTGACGTAAGCAGTGAACCGGGCAATACACACAATTGGACGCATGCTTTTGCTTATAAATTGGATCACAGCATTAATCCACAGGCGATTCGTATTACACTTGCGCACGAGGCTGAACAATTTGTCGGACTCAATGAAATTGAAGTGATCAGTCCCGTCTATACGACAAAACCCAATACTTCCGCCGCACTGGAAGACGTATCTGTAAATGGTAAAGAGATTACGCTGTCTGACGATCAGACCGTATATTTGTTAGAGGACGATACGATTACGGCAGAAAATATTACCTACAATAACCCATCCAACGCTGCGATTACCGTATTACAGGGAAGCGATTGCCAGGTTCGGATCAGTGCCGTTTCCGAGGATGGTCAGGATACCAGGACGTACGTCTTTGCAAAAGCTCCGACCAATGAAACGAAAGACGAATTACAAACCATAATCGATCAGTATAAAAACAACAGCGATCTCTATGCGCCGGGCAGTTATGAAGCAATCAAAGCCTTGATCGAAAAGATTGAAAATGACCGCGACTCCATGACGGAATTTGAACTGCAAGAAAGTATCAAAGCAATTGAAAACGCTTCTAAAAACCTGGTATTAATGCCGACTCCGGAACGGAAAAAAGAATTGCAGGATAAGCTGGACGCCTATAAGGCATTGGACAGCAGCCTGTACACACCGGAAAGCTATCAAACATTGCAGGATTTAGTAAAACAGATTCAGGAGAATATTGATAACCTGACGAAAGATGAACTGGAAGTGCAATGGACGGCATTGGAAGATGCATATAGCAAGCTGGAAAAAGTCGGCCCGTCCGCAGCGAAATTGGCTTTACTGGCCAAATTAAATGAATACAAAGCATTAGACGGCAAGCTTTATACCGTGGAGAGCTTCCAGAACCTGCAAAATCTGATTGCTCAGATAGAAAGAACCATTGATTCGATGTCAGAAGCAGAGCTGCAAAGTAATCTGACAGCTCTGGAAAATGCCTATAAGAGCTTACAGCCAGCATCCTCAGGCGATCAGACGCCTCCGGGCGGTCAAACGCCAGGCGACCAGACGCCTCCGGGCGGCCAAACGCCAGGCGACCAGACGCCTCCGGGCGGTCAGACGCCAGTTCCTGCGCCTGCTATTAAAAAAGGCGACACAAAAACCGTAAAAGGCGTGCAGTACAAAGTATTGGATGCAGCGAAAAAGACAGTGGCCGCTTATAAGGCAGTGAAAAAGACCTTGTCAAGCTCCAAGACGGTTACGATTCCGGATACGATAACGATCAACGGCGTAAAATGCAAGGTAGTGCAGATTTCCAACAATGCTTTCAAAGGAGCCAAGAAACTGACGACGGTTACCATGGGCAAGAATATCAAGCAGATCGGTAAAAATGCATTTTATAACAGCAAAAAGCTGAAGAAACTGGTATTCAAGAGCACAACCGCTCCATCCATCAGTACCGGCGCATTCAAAAAGACAGCTTCCAAGGTAACGGTAACCGTACCTAAGAAGATGAGCAAATCACAGAAGAACAAATTACAACAAAGGCTTAAGAAATCAGGCGTGAAAAAAATTCAATTAAAAACTGTAAAATAGACAGTTTAACAAAGAGGCAGGCGTTAAAACGCCTGCCTCTTTGATATCTCTATCTTTACTATTTATTTTACCATTCCGGATAAAACATCGTCTAATATCCGGTACATTTCATCAATATGCTCTTCTTCTATAATAAGCGGCGGTACAAAACGAAGCACATTAGAACCTGCGGTAATCAAAATCAGGCCCTGTTGCAGCGCTCGTTTCGATACCACTCCTACCGGAACCGCAAGCTGTAATCCCTGCATCAGGCCAATTCCCCGGTGATCGTGTATGCATTCATGCTTGTCTTTTAATGCTTCTAAACGATTCCACAGATATTCGGAAATCGCAGTCACGTGCTCTAAAATGCGATCCCGTTCCATGATTTCAAAGACTTTGCTCACAGCCGCTCCGACAAACGGATTTCCGCCATAGGTTGTCCCATGATCGCCCGGAACTAATGATTTTTGGGCAACGCGCTCCGTCGTCAAAAACGCGCCGACCGGTACGCCGCAGCCAAGCGCTTTAGCTGCAACCATAATATCCGGACGGACGTTATAATGCTGCCAGGCAAACATGGCGCCGGTACGTCCCATGCCGCACTGAATTTCATCCAAAATCAACAAGATATCTTTTTCCTGGCAAATGGCGGCTATGCCTTCCAGAAAGTCCTTGCTGGCCGGGTAGACGCCGCCCTCACCCTGCACCGTTTCCAATATAATAGCGCAGGTCTTGTCGTTGATCAGCGCTTTGACGCTATCTAAATCATTAAATCGGGCAAACCGGACGCCGCCTAAAAGCGGTTCGAACGCTTCCTGATAATGTGGATTGCCGGTTACGGATAACGCGCCTAATGTCCGTCCATGGAAAGAATTTTCCATAGCGATTATCTCATGATCGGTATGCCCGTCTCTTGTATAGGCATATTTTTTAGCGGATTTGATGGCGCCTTCCACTGCTTCCGCTCCGCTGTTTGTAAAAAATACGCGATCCATGCCGCTGGCTTTTTTGACCAGAGCGGCGGCTTGGATAATCGGCGGGTTATAATATAAATTAGAGGTATGTAACAGCTTGTCTACCTGTTCCTTTAAAGCCGCATTATATTCGGCATTGCCATATCCTAACGCGCATACCGCAATTCCGGCTGCAAAATCCAGATATTGCTTGCCATCGGTATCATATAGGCGAACGCCCTTTCCCGATTCTAAAACAACGCCGAAACGATTGTAGGTATGCAGTAGGTTTTGTTCGGCAGTTTCCATATATTCCACACTATTCATGATAATATTTCGTCTCCTTTTCCCCTAAGATAGCCGTTCCAATTCCCTTATTCGTAAAGATTTCCAAAAGCAGGCAATGCGCGATGCGTCCGTCTAAAATATGTACTCGGGATACGCCGTTTTCAATGGCGTCGATACAATTTTGCAGCTTGGGCAGCATTCCGCCGCCAATATTCCCGTCGTCAATCAAGGTCTTGGCTTCCGCGATCGGCAATTCTGATATCAGCGTCGATTTATCGTCCGGATCTTTATAGACACCTTCACTATCCGTTAAAAATAACTGCTTTTTTGCTCTAGTAAAAGCCACATA
>CAOJLW010000117.1 GCA_948438565.1 uncultured Lachnospiraceae bacterium
TTCATCTAAGCCTTTTTCTTTGGCTTTATTTTTTCATAGGGCATTTGACACTATCGCTCAATCTTCTGCTGCACTTCCGAAAACTTTCTAATTGCATTTTGATATGCTTTTATAATCCGATCAGCCAATTCGTCGTATTTGACCATATAATCCGACAGATCCCTTTGATGATGCGCCTTTGGCATATCGGAAAGCGCAAGGCCCGGGGACATTTCCCCTGCGCGTAATTCTTCCAACTGCATCTTAAGCCGCTTGGCTTCCTGCTTATATTTACAGTAACCCAATAAATATTCTTTTTTCTCCTCATTTTGCAGTTCCCGTTCCTTTTGATTCCTACCCATTTTACTTCTCCTTTCCCTCTGTTATCTGAACAATTTCAGTAAACATCTTGACAGAATACAGAAATCATTCTAAAATATTGTTGTATCTAGGCAATTAGAATATTTCTATTCCTTTGATTTACAGAAACTTTTCTGTGCTCATTGGTTTATTATACAGAATATTTTCTGTTTGTCAAGTTTTATATAGAAATATTTCTGTAAATTAGGAAGGACTTTTGATGACTGTATATGAACGCATAGAAACTCTAAGAAAATCCAGAGGTATTTCACAAGGCAAATTGGAAAAAGAGCTAGGTTTTTCAAACGGTTCCGTTTCTAAATGGAAAAATAGTATGCCTACGCCGGAACGTTTACAGAAACTTGCCGACTATTTTCATGTTACCGTTGATTTTCTTATGACTGGAGAAGAAAAGAAGCAATCTACAGGATATTATTTCAACGAGGATACAGCCGCTATAGCACAGGAAATTTTTGAAAACAAGGAACTACGGATGTTATTTGACGCTTCACGTAATGCAAAACCGGAAGATTTAATGACAGTCCGCGATATGATGCTTGCATTAAAGAGAAAAGAAAGGGGCGAATCCGATTGACGGTTAACACATTCATTGTCGATATGCCTGCCGGCATAAAAGGGTATACCATACAAAATGAGGACGATTCTTATAGTGTTTTTTTAAATGCCAAAATCAGCTATGAAAATCGGATCAAAACATATCTGCACGAATTAAATCATATTAAAGGCGATGATTTTAACAAAGATGAAGTACAGGAAATAGAGACAGACTCCCATAAATTTTTTAACCAAATATAAATTTCTGAAAAAAACAATCCAGCAAATTTGTTTTGCAATTGGAATTTTGTCTGTCAAGAAATAAATTATGATGAAACTGCGTCTGCAATTTCATAAACAAGAAATTTGGAGGAAATCGAAATGAAAAAAAAATTACTATTACTGCTCTTGTCCAGTATGCTCTTGCTCTCTTCATGCGGATCCAAACAACCTTCCAACACGTCCACAGAACCATCCAATACGACGGGTACGGAAACAAATGGCTCCGATATGGATTCAGCTGACCAAAAGGAAGAGGATATCACGCTCACAATCCCCGCCGAATATATCGGAGAACAAACACAGGAAGATTTGGATCAGCTCGCACAAAAATATGATTTTGAGTCCATTACCTTAAATGATGACGGCAGCGCCACATATACCATGACCAACGTGCAGCATCAAAAATTTCTGGATGAGTATAAACAGCAAATCATGAATTCCATTGATGAAATGATAGCTTCGGAAAGCTATCCGAATTTTACCAACATTGAAACCAATGACAATTTTACAGAATTTACAATAACCACCAAATCTACAGAGCTCGATATGGCGGAATCCATGTCTGTCATTGCCTTTTACGGATACGGCGGGATTTATAGCATCTTTAGTGGGGAAACGGTGGATAATATTTCAGTTACGTTTATCAACGAAGAAACAGGCGACGTCATTTCATCTTCTAATTCTAAGGATTTGCAGGAATAAAAGAAGAAGAATCCCCTACTCCTACCGCTCAAACAACATATCTCTCAGATACCATTCCTCAAACATCTCATCCTCTGCCAGAGGTATCTCTATTGCACTCCTTGCAATCTTTTGCAAGGGGTGCGGGTTCTGTTCGGCCAGGAATAACAGGGCGCCGTCCAACGCCGTGTTGCCGGCTGCCGTAGCTTTTACCGACCATTCTTTTGGAAATATCCCGATTGCCGCCGCTTTTTTAATGTCCAGATAATATCCAAAACCTCCCGCAAGATAGATATGCGCTATTTTTTCAATACTGACGCCGGAACGCAGACACAGAATGTCCAAACCTGCGCGAATGGCAGCTTTTGCCAATTGAAGCTGACGGATATCCTGCTGCGTCAGTACAATCTGCTTGCCCTGCAGGCTTTTTGCCAAAGGAAATCCCTCTGAAAAATAGGGTTCCGAAAGTTTACCGGACTGATCTAAGATTCCGGCTGACAGCAGTTCCGCAGCAGCCTCCACAAGACCGGTTCCACAAATCCCCGACGGCGGCTGATTGCCGATTGTCTTTACCGCCGGCATCTGATCCTGCAACGCAACCTGTGAAATGGCGCCGGGTATACTGGGCATCCCCCATTGGATATTGGCGCCCTCAAATGCAGGCCCTGCCGCCGTGGAAGCGACAAAAATTTTACCATCTACAGATAACGCCATCTCTCCATTGGTGCCGATATCCAAAAACAAAAAAGGATCCGGATCTAAATACGCCCCGCAGGCATACAGGCCTGCCGTAATATCTGCGCCGACAAAAGCGGAAATACCGGGAAGCAGCGTCACGTTTACATCTCCTGGCAAAACGGTCTGCGCGCCAAATAATTCCGCAAACGAAATCTCCTCCAATGCAAGCGTTTTTGGAACAAACGGATAAGAGGAAAAACCTTCGCAGGAATAACCCCGCAGCAGATGAAGCATCACCGTATTTGCCGCGATTGCTATTCGGCGCACCGCACCGGATTTGGGAAGAGAAGCTTCTATCAGCCTACGCATTCCGTTTACCAGATCCTGCCTGACACTTTGACAAAGCTTATCTTTCGCCCCCGCATTGGCGGCCTGAATCCGACTGATCACATCCGCGCCAAAAACCCTCTGTGAATTTGCAGAAGTAACGGTATCCACAACCTTTCCGCTCTGCAAATCATACAGGGAAAAAGCAAGCGTCGTCGTCCCAAGATCAACCGCAATCCCATATCCCTCCTTTGGATCCGACTGGCGAGAAACCGATTTAACACACACCCCAATACGGCTTCCAAGGGCGGCAGGTTCCTGATTGTTTCTCTCAGGCAAAAATATGGCAATATTTTCTTGCAGGACTGCCTGACAAGACAGGCGCATACCGCTATGCAATTCCTCGTCGGAAAATACGGCTCTGTCTCTGGCAGTGATCGGAAGCTCTCCTTGTTTAAGACGTACCCCGCATTTTCCACAAGCGCCCTTTCCTCCGCAATACGCATATAAACAAATATTATGTTCCTGCAAAACGGATAACAGACCGCTTCCCTTTTGACATCGAATCTGAGTTTTTCGCGTATTGGATTCCGGCTCCCATACTTCCAACAACGCTTCCTGTCTTTGACGCAATAAACAGCTTTCCTGCCCACATTCGTTACAATCATGTTTTAAACGACCCTCAGGACCATCACATGCCAATGCAAAACACATACTCATCGATTTAACTGGATCCAGCATATAGCCGGACGTCATAGAAATGCCTAACGTACGGCCGGCTGCCACTGCCTCGTATATTTCCTTCTGTGTATCAATCAGCATATCCCGTTCGATTTCCAGCCTTTTCGCAATTACATAGCCTTCTTCTCCACAAATCTGACGAATGGAAGCAAGTAATTGATCTTCAAAGACAAACAGGCTGCTGTCTGCCATCGCATCGAGCGTCATAACTTTTAATATCTCATTTTTTTGCCTATATCTTTCCATAAGACGGTTCACGCCATCCCCGATGGTCAACATAACATAAAGGAGGGGTTCGCATCCCTCCTTACAACTGATTGTAAATGCTGCCTTTGGGCAAATCCGCATCTGAAGCGGCATCAGCAATTCCTGAAATGCTTCCTGAATTAAGGATTCTCCTGCGGATATATGCCTGTCCCCTAACAGGGCGGCAACATCATCCATAGACGGAACGATTCGTTTTCCGTTAATAATCCGAATGTCATCCATACCGCATCCCCCTTTTGGCTTCTATTATTTATTCGCCGGCCAATCCCTGATTAGCCTCTTTGGAAAACGCTTCCACGGCCGTTGCAATATCCGCTCCATTTCCAATTTCCTGTAACATATTCCACCAGGCAGTTCGGGCATTTGTCCAACCAGGCGTCACCTGATAATAATCACCCATATATTGCGTAAAAATACCGTATTCATTCATAACCTCATCATTTGCATAAATATTATCCATATCACGAACCGGTCTATGCGTACTGGCTAAAACCGCCCGGGTATACGCTTCCTTACTGCCTGCCATAAATGTAATCAACAATTTTGCAGCCTCGATTCTCGCTTCATCGCCATTGTCAAAAACCCCAAAACCCCAGATTCCGCCCTGTAGCCTTGGTTTGCCGGAATCTGTTGGAAATGCCATCGGAAAAATGTCAAAATCCAAATCTGGATTTGTTACCGTCTGATTAATTTCCATAGAAACGTTCCAGCAAAACGCCATAGCCAGCTCTTTTTTGCAAAATTGCGCAACCTCGTCACTGCCTACGATATCGGAATTAAAATCAATTCCCTCCAAATCATAGAGCAGCTGAAGAGCCTGGACATTCTCTTGACTATTAAAGGTATAAGCCGTATGTTGTGCATTGGTAAATTCTCCCCCATACAGGTTATTGACTAACGCGCGCGTTCCCTGATCACCGCCCTGACCGCCGCAATAAATAACGCCAACTTTTTCCTGCCCATAGGCAGTCAACGCATTGACAGCCTGCACAAAACCATCGGTTGTCCAGGTATGCGTCTTTTCATCAAGATACTGCAACGCCCCGGCCTCTTGAAACATATCATAATTAATCGCCATACAATGAGTGGTCATACAAATAGGAAATTCATAAAATACACCGTCCCTGGACTGACAGGCCTGACGAACAGAATTATAGATCTCTCCTGCCGGCTCCATATCCCACAAATCGGACAAATCTGCCATCAATCCACGGCTGCCCCAATTGCTCACCAGGCGTTCTGGCCCTTCAAACACCAAATCAGGGGCATTTCCCTCTTTCAATGCCTGCTCGATCCTGTCGTCTCCCGTTTTATAATCCAGATATTCTACCGTTATGTGAATTCTCGGATATTTTTTTCGAAAAGCGGCGAGCAAATTCGCAACCGTAGTGGCATTTCCCCAGGAACCCACCGGATATGTCCATAAGGCAATGGAGACATCCTCTTCCTCCTGTGTATCAGAATCAGGCGGATTGTGGCTAACGCCGCTCCAAGAACAGGCGACCAGGCCAAAAAGAGCACAAATTACAATTGCCCATAGCATCAGCTTTTTCATCATACGTCCCCTTTCCCTTTTATATACTGTTCTAAAATATCAATCAATTGCGGTACATCAATGGGTTTGGAAAGATGCGCATTCATACCGCAATCCAAACATTTTTTAATGTCATCGGCAAAAGCGTCGGCGCTCATTGCAACAATCGGAATTTCTGTGGCATCGTCACGATCCAGAGCGCGAATAGCCTGCGCGGCATCATAACCTGTCATCACCGGCATACGTAAATCCATCAGTATCATATCATACCATCCATGGGTGGATTGACAGAATTTTTCCACACAAAGCTGTCCGTTTTCCGCCCACTCTGTTTCCAATCCCATATCCGATAAAATTCCATTTGCAATTTCCCAATTTAATTCATTATCTTCAGCCAACAAAATATGCTTTCCTTCAAAACCGGAATCCAAACTCTCCGTTTCCTGCGGCTTAGACGGCGAATATTGCGCAAATTGCAGAAGGACGCTATAAAGCGTAGAGCAAAATAGGGGTTTATCCATAAATCCGTCTACGCCCGCGGCTCTGGCCGCAGCCTCCATACCGCTCCAATCCCCGTCGCAAGTCCATATTATGGGAGCATTGCAACTATTCCTAAGTCGTTGTATCGTCTGGATCGACTCCGTTCCCCCCAATTTCCAATCCAGTAAAACGGCGCGATAATCCGTATGATCCTGGGATCGGCTTTCCAGTAATTTGACGGCGCTCAAGCTGTCAAATGCCACATCCGGATTCGCTCCCATAGATTTTAGCGATGCGGCTGTATTTTTACAAACCACAGTATTCTCGTCCGCTACCAGAATATCCCAATCCGTCAGGTTTAATTTTTCCCGTTTCTCCGCTTTTTCCAAATCCAATATAATATGAACTTCCGTGCCTTTATCCCGCTCGCTTTTTACTTCAATGGAACCTTCCATAGCGTCCACAATATATTTGGTAATTGTCATGCCAAGGCCTGCGCCTTCGCTTTTTTCAATTCTGGAATTGTCTTCCCGCGTAAATGATTCAAACAATTTTTCCTGAAACTCAGTCGACATTCCCATACCGTTATCTTTCACCCGCAAATGCACGCGAATTAAGCGTTCTCCTTTGGGGGACGGCTCCTCATGGAGCATAATCTGAATATCGCCGCCATCCGGAGTGAATTTTATGGCATTACTCAAAAGGTTAATTAGAATCTGATTCAATCGTACA
>CAOJLW010000118.1 GCA_948438565.1 uncultured Lachnospiraceae bacterium
CTCTCTATGCGGCGACCAAAAAATCCAATGAGCTGATGGCGCACGCTTACAGCAAGCTTTATCGAATACCAAGTACGGGTTTGCGTTTTTTTACGGTGTATGGGCCGGCGGGAAGGCCGGATATGGCTTATTTTAAATTTACCGATAAGCTGGTAAAGGGCGAAAAAATCCAAATTTACAATTACGGGGATTTGAAACGCGATTTTACGTATATTGACGATATCGTTACGGGGGTTCGAAAAGTAATGGAGCGGCCGCCAAAAGAAAATGAGCAGGGTGTGCGTTATAAAATCTATAATATCGGCAACCATAAACCGGAAGGACTGCTGCATTTTGTCGAGGTTTTGGAACAATGTCTGATGGAAGAGGGGATTATTACAAAACCCGCAGAAAAAGAATTGCTGCCGATGCAGCCGGGGGACGTCTATCAGACGTATGCGGATATTGACGAGTTGCGGGACGATTTTGGCTTTTGCCCAAGCACAAGCTTGGAGGAAGGACTGCGTGCATTTGCAAAATGGTATAAAAAATATAAGATGTAAAAGAAGGGGAAATTATGAAGATTGCAGTTGCCGGCACCGGTTATGTCGGCCTTTCCAACGCTGTTTTATTGGCGCAGCGCAATACCGTGTATGCGGTGGATATTATTCCGGAAAAGGTGGCGTTGATTAATCAAAAAAAATCTCCGATTGCCGATCCGGAAATTGAAGAGTATCTGTTATCCAGAGATTTGGATTTGACTGCGACGACCGACGCCATATCGGCCTATCGGGATGCGGATTTTGTCATTATTGCGACGCCGACCAATTACGATCCGGTTCAGAATTATTTTAATACGTCGTCTGTAGAGGCCGTAGTCAAGCTTGTGATGCAGGTCAACCCGGATGCGTTAATGATTATTAAATCTACGGTTCCGGTTGGATATACAAAATCGATTCGCGAGAAATTTCATACGGAGAATATTCTGTTTTCGCCGGAGTTTTTGCGGGAAGGCCATGCCCTGTATGATAATTTGTATCCTTCCAGGATTATTGTTGGCGTGCCGTTAGAGGATGAAAGACTGTTACGGGCGGCGCATACATTTGTCGACTTATTACAGCAGGGAGCCGTGAAACAGGAAATTCCAATCCGTCTGATGGACTTGACAGAGGCCGAGTCTGTCAAGCTGTTTGCCAATACGTATCTGGCGTTACGCGTGGCATTTTTCAATGAACTGGATACGTATGCGGAAATGCGGGGTCTGGATACCAAGCAAATTATAGAAGGGATTGGCCTCGATCCTAGGATTGGGGTGCATTACAACAACCCTTCGTTCGGATATGGCGGCTATTGCCTGCCCAAAGATACCAAGCAGCTTTTGGCCAATTATGCGGATGTGCCGAATAATATTATCGGGGCGATTGTAGACGCCAACCGTACCCGGAAAGATTTTATTGCGGAGCGTATTTTGCAGAAGGCCGGATTTGTAGAAGGAAAAGCCACGACGATAGGGATTTATCGTTTGACGATGAAAGTCAATTCAGACAATTTCCGTCAGTCGTCCATACAGGGCGTTATGAAACGGTTAAAAGCAAAAGGCGTTGAAGTGATTGTGTATGAGCCGGCGTTACAAGAGGATCAGTTTTTTAGTTCCAGGGTCGTACGCGATTTAAATGAATTTAAGCGACAATCGGATCTGATTGTCGCAAACAGGAACAGCAGCGAGCTTGAGGATATCAAAGATAAAGTTTATACCAGGGATTTATATGCGAGGGATTAACCCTGCCTGTATATGGGATGAGTGGAAGAAATGAGAATGTTACAGACAATTTTAACCAATATGTCCAGTTTTTTTCGGATGTATGCGGGGCAGGGAGCCGTCATTGCAGTCGTTGCATTTATTGTGGCCGCAGTGTTCGGCGGTTGGCATGAAAAAAAGCGTACGGGTCATTTTTTTAGCGGCAGTATGCTGATTCGGACGACGGCAGCAGCGATTCTGGCCATGTATGTCTACATTGTGATTGGGATTACGATGCTTTCACGGAGTGAAGGCTATTCAAACAGTATGAATTTGCGTCTATTTAGCACGTTTTGCTTATCCTTTTATAATCGTATGTTTATTTACGAAAATATACTGTTGTTTGTCCCGTTAGGGATTTTATTATATCTGCTTGCCAAGCCGTTTCGGCGGGTATGGATTTCTCTGATTACAGGGATGCTATGCAGCTTTTGTATTGAGATTTCACAGTATATTACGCGTTTGGGCAGATTTGAACTCGATGATATTTTGACGAATACGATGGGTATGCTGTTGGGGTTTGGGATCAGCAAAGGCTTGGATTCGATTGGGGTTGCAAAAAAAAGCGGGTGAGCTTTTAGATGCAATCCCATATCTGTTTGGAAATCTTTTCATGCAAAGCTTCCTGTTTGCAAAACATTTTTACAGCAATATCAATGGCAACCGGCGTTATCAGCCGGTTGTTTTTTAGGAACAGCCGATCGTCTGCGCTGGCCTTTTCAGCGAGAAAATGGGAAACGGTCATATTGAGACGATGAAAATGTGTAATCAGTCGATCATAATCCCGGATATTGTCTAAAATACACCGGTGAAAGGCTTCGTCCTCGAAGCTGCACGTGGAAATAATCTGCATACAGATATGCAGTTCTCCGGTAATATCCGAAGCTTCCATCAGTACGTCGGGACGCTTTTGGTAGGCGGCCAAAAAGCAGTCTTTTGCCCCGTTATAATCCCGTTTGGCAAAAAAATCCGCCAGAGCTTTACGTAACATCCGCGTTTCATATTTTTCCCCCGACATTCCCACCTTGCATTCATAGACGCGGAATTGATGGCAGGCGATAAAGACGGTCTGCAAGAACTCAGATAAAAAGCCAAACAGTCGTTTATGGTAATCGTTGTATCCAGTAAAATCCGTGCGTTTTTGCACTTCAAACAGAATATCAAACAGCCAGGCGCAGTAACAGTCATACGTGTCTTTGGAAGTGACAAAGATATTTCCAAAAAAGGTCTGCGAGCCATGTACGAGCTGTTCAAATGTCTGGGCATAGTCCGGATATTTTTCCATTAATACTTCGCCGGTGGTAATTAGATCTTTGATATGGTGGTTTTGGGAAAAGCCGTCGTAATATGTGCCGGTCAAGGTCAGAAGTTTGGTAGTCACCATATCGTATTTTGTGAGCAGATGCTTTAGATTCTGTTCGGTAAAAATCGATCCGTCCTTTTGTATCAGGTAACGCCTGTAGTGGCAAACGCCGATATAGTCGGACGCATGGTAGTTTTTCCACAGCCAGTACATCCCGGTCAGTTCACAGAAATAGGGGTTGTATGATGAAATAGAGTCGCCGGTGTCATCGCCCAAATAACCCAGATCGGCGGCATTGGCACGTCCGACGTGGAGTGGGACGTACATGGGATCCGGGGGTTGGGTGAAGGGTTTGTGGGTCATAACGAATATTTTGACAGACATAGAAAGCCTCCTTGTCGATAGATGTAATCATAGGATATCGGTAAAGGGGTGGGGTGTCAAGAGGGGATGGACAGGTATCTGCGGCGTTGCAGACATCGGTTCCATTTTACGATGATTGTCTATTGCAAACTCTTGTTATTTTTTACAAATTCCTCTTGAAAAAAAAACGCCCGATTGCTACAATCGTGTGATGAAGATATGAAAAAGGAGACTGCGCCATATGAATGAAGAATCTTATTTGGCTTGTGTGATAGAAATCCTGCACCAAAAAATCCAGGAAATTGACGGCAAAATGGCTGGCAATGAAAAGGATATTGCACAGATGCATACGTATTTTTGGGAAAATTATACGGAATTTGACGAATATGGCTATGAACAATACGATAACAGCAATGCTTTAAAAAGCCGTGTCAAAGAGCAGGGGGAATACAGACGGGAACGCTTCCGCTATGAGCGGATGCTGGATTCCCCTTATTTCGGCAGGGTGGATTTTTGTTACGAAGGCGAAAGCGAGCCGGAGACGTATTATATTGGCATTGGAAATTTGGCCCGGGGCAGGGCAAAAGATCCGTATGTGTTTGACTGGCGCGCCCCGGTTTCCGGTCTGTTTTATGATTATGACAAAGGCGCGGCGCAGTTTCAGGCTCCGATGGGCGTTTTGACGGGGGAGATTACACGTAAAAAACAGTATAAGATTAAACATGGAAAAATAGTCTATATTTTAGAAAATGAGATCAATATTGACGATGAAATTTTGCAGCAGGCGCTTTTGGAACACGCAGACGCCCGCTTGAAAAGTATTGTAACGACGATTCAAAAAGAGCAGAATGGCATTATCCGTTATCCGGGGCAACAGATTTTAGCCGTACAGGGATGCGCCGGTAGCGGCAAGACGTCCGTTGCGCTGCATCGAGTGGCCTATCTGTTGTATCACAACCGGAAGCAGCTTCATGCGGCGCAGATTTTAATTCTGTCCCCCAACAGTATTTTTGCCGATTATATTTCCCGGATTTTGCCAGAGCTTGGTGAAGAAAATATCTGTGAGATGACGCTGGACGATTTTGCATACCATGAGTTGTCAGCGTATGGGGAGGCGGAGGATCGTTATGATGAAATCGAAAAGCTCTTACATCCAAAGGACGCGTTAAAGCCGGCCACACAGGAATCGCTTTATAATCAGAGTCAGGCCTATATGCAGGAGTTGGATGGGTTTATTTTAAGCCTGGAATGGGATCTGGTGGATGTGCAGGCGTTTGCATATGGCAAGGTGGAGCTGAGTGAACGCCAAATTTCCGATCTGTTTTATGAAAAATTGGCCGATGTCCCAATTTTAAGCCGAATGGAAAAAATCGGCGAGTATCTGATAGACGCTATCGAAACGCTCCGTGGCAAAAATATGGAAGAAGAGGAACGCCAGACGGTGTTTGGGCGTTTGAATGCGATGTACCAGACAAGGGACGTGTTGGAGCTCTATCAGCGTTTTCTTGCAGAATCCGGCCGAAAGGCTATGGATACTTCGGACGGTATTTTGCGCTACGAGGACGTATATCCGCTGCTGTATCTGAAATATGCTGTTTTGGAACCGCCAAAACGCCGGGAAGTCAAGCATCTGGTCATTGATGAAATGCAGGATTATTCGTATTTGCAATATGTTTTGCTGGATCAGATGTTTGACTGTCCGATGACAATGTTAGGGGATAAGGTACAGACGATGGGGAGCGTACAGCAGGACGTGTTGTCTTTTTTACCCCGGATTTTCGGCAGACGGGTGCATTGCGCCTATCTGGATAAAAGCTATCGTTCCACGATAGAAATTATGGAGTTTGCCAACCGTTTGGTGGGCGGGCAAAATGTGCAGGCGGTCAAACGCCATGGCAGGCCGCCGGCTGTAGCGTATGTTAGGACAGAGGAAGAAATGTATCGGCGGATGGCCAGGGATATCGAACAGGAGAGCGAAGCGGATACCCTGGCGGCGCTTTGTCTGGATGAGGGCAGCGCCAGGCGGGCAGCGGAAAAGCTGCGCCAAGAGATGGCGGGGCAAAACGTCATGCTTTTGACCAGAGAGAGCATGAAATTTCAACAGGGACTTTCCGTGATGCCGTTTTATTTGGCCAAGGGATTGGAATTTGACGCCGTATTTGTGCCGGATCTGCAAAACTATCGGGAACCGCTGCACAGGCAGGCGCTTTATATCAATGCGACCAGGGCCTTGCATAGCCTGCATTTATACGGTATAGGCGAGGAACCGTCGTGATATCACAGGACGGCTTGGTCGTCTCATGGTATGGACAGACTCGTCGATGGAGAACCATGTTTCACATTTAAGGGGAAAATGCCATGAACAATATGGTAAAAGAAGATAGAAAACAAAACAATATAACGCAAGAACAATTACCCGCAGCAATAAGATTTATCGATTTATTTTGCGGCATAGGAGGTTTTCGCTATGCTTCACAACAGGCGTTCGAACGATTGGGCATACAAGGGCAATGTCTGTTTAGCAGCGATATCGATCCGTTTGCGGCAAAAAGCTATGCGGCAAATTTTCATGAAAAGCCTGTGGGGGATATTACAAAAGTGGATGAAAAAGACATACCGGATTTTGATTTGCTCTTTGCGGGATTTCCCTGTCAGGCATTTTCGATTTGTGGTTTGCAAAAAGGGTTTGCGGATAACACGAAGGGAACGCTTTTTTTTGATATTGCCCGTATTCTAAAGGAAAAGCAGCCAAACGCTTTTGTATTGGAGAATGTGAAAAATTTGGTGAGTCATGACGGGGGCCGGACGTTTCAAACGATTCTCCATGTTTTAAGAGAAGAGCTGGGGTATTATGTGGCGTATCAACTGTTAAATAGCCTGGATTTTGGTTTGCCGCAAAAACGTGAGAGAATTATCATAGTTGGCGCAAAGAAGCCGTTTGCTATGGACTGGAAATTTGATGTGGAGCATAGAAAGACTTTGCAGGATATATTGGAGGAGGAAGTAGATAAAAAATATTATGCTTCAGAGGAAATCGTAAAAAAACGTAAAAAGATGCATAAAGCGGAAACAACGCCAGCCATTTGGCATGAAAATAAATCCGGGAATATATCTTCTTATCCATATAGCTGCGCATTACGGGCAGGAGCGAGCTACAACTATTTGCTT
>CAOJLW010000119.1 GCA_948438565.1 uncultured Lachnospiraceae bacterium
GAGGTCTATATGGGGAGCGCAGACTGGATGCCGCGGAATTTGGACCGCCGAGTGGAAATTTTGTTTCCGGTAGAGGATGAGATTTTACAGAAGAGCGCGTACCATATTTTGGAGGTGGAGTTAAAAGACAATGTCAAAGCCCATATCCTGCGTGCGGACGGGGAATATGAAAAGGTGGACAAACGCGGTAAGGCGCTGATTAATTCACAGGATCAATTCTGTAAAGAGGTAAAGATTAAAAAGACAAAAGAAAAAGGGGCCTACCAGGATAGAGTGTTTATCCCGGCAGAACCCATGTGACGGATTATCGTAAATCGTCTAATAGCGTATAGGGGACGCAGAGTTTTCCGGTTCCAAAACCCAATCGGATGTGCGGTTTGTTGTCCCCATGGAAGTCCGAACCGCCCGAAAGCTTTAGATGATAGGCTTTTGCCAGTTGTTTGATATATCGTTCGTCGTTTGGCTGATAGGTAGAATAATAGGCCTCGATGCCGTCCAGTCCGCAGGCCGTACAGTCGGCAATCAGTTCTCGCAGGCAAGCGTCGCTCAAATGGTACAGGATGGGATGCGCTAACACCGCTTTCCCGCCTGCGGCATGGATGAGTCGGACGCCGTCTGGAGGACTGATTTTTTCTCTGGGGACATAGCAGCGGCAGCCGTCGCCGATATAGTGTTCAAAGGCTTCCGCAATGGACTTGATATAACCATGTTCCAATAAAAATTTTGCTACGTGCGCCCGGGTTAAAACGGCGTCCGGGAATTGTTGGCGCAGCGCCTCTTCGGTGATGTCAAATCCTTCTTCTTGAAGTTTTTGATACATTTTTTGGTTGCGGTTGCCGCGGTTCTCGCGAAATTTGGCCAGATGGTTTAAAAGCTGTGTATTTTTTTCGTCCAAAAACAACCCGACAATGTGGATTTCTTTTTCCTGATATTCGCAGGAAAGCTCAACGCCGGGGATCAGCTCTATGCCGGCGTCTTGTGCGGCGGCCTTAGCTTCGGCGATGCCGTCTACCGTGTCGTGATCGGTCAGCGCAAAAGCGGACAGGCCGGCGTTTTGTGCGGCATATACAAGCTCCGTGGGAGTGTATGTGCCGTCGGAAGCCGTGGAATGGACGTGTAGGTCGATTTTGTCTGTATGCATGGCAAATACTCCTTTTTGTCAATGTTTTTGGTTATTATAAGGGATGTGTGTGGGAAATGCAATGGAAAAAAGGACTGTTGGAGAAAACAGTTGCAAAGTCCAAATAGAAGCGATACAATAAAGAGAAATAGTTATTATAAAAAAACGATCAATCACATATGGAGGTATCAGATGAAGAAACTATGTAGGGTATTCCTGATGTTTGCTTGTGTATGTCTATGGAATGGGTTTGCCGCTATTGGCGTCCATGCGGACGAGATGCAGACAGGATATGTGGAATTTTCAGAGGAAGATCGATATCAGCCGAAGTATTATCAACCGCTGCATTCCGATAGGACGGCGTATCGGATGCAGGGCAGAGACGCTATGGGGCAGATACAGCAGGATCTTTTGGCCGGTTTGCAAAATCATGCAGAGTCGATTGATCTTTCCAAGTATCAGTTGAGCAAAGCGGATCTGGAATCTCTGTCAGAATGTTTTTATCAAATTTTAAACAATTGTGCGGAATTATTTTATGTGGAGGGGGCGTTTTCCTATACTTCGTCAAACAATATGATTCTCTCATTTCGTCCCAAATATTTTATGAACGAACAGCAGGCGCGGCAGACCTTACAGGAGATGGACGCCGTGGCAAAACAGGCGGTGGATCTGGTTTCCGATCAGATGGAGGATTATGAAAAAGCGCTGGTGGTTCACGATTGGCTTGCCACTTACTGTGAATATGATTACGAAAATTTTCAGGCAAATAACGTGCCGGATGTGTCGCATCGGCCTGACGGCGCGCTGCTTCATAAAATAGCCGTATGCGACGGCTATGCCAAGGCATATATGTATATTATGGACAATAAGCTCGGGATTCCCTGTCATGTGATCAGCAGTGACAGTATGGCTCATGCCTGGAATATGCTGCAGATTGACGGACAGTATTATCATGTGGACGTGACGTATGACGATCCGGCCTGGGACAGTATCGGACGGGTGACCCACAATAACTTCCTGCGCAGTGATCAAGGGATTCAGCAGGAGGATCACTATGGTTGGGAAAGCGCGTATACGGCGGACGACACGGCTTACGACGATGCGCTCTGGCAGGATCGGAACAGCAGGATCGTCTACTTTAACGGTTATTGGTATTATACGGAATTTTATGCTGAAAGGGTCGGAGGAGCTGTCCGGGATCCGGAGTGCCGGATTATGAAAACCGGCAATATTAAGGATGGCGGCGCTCAAAAAATTCATTCTTTTACATATTGGACAGTTGCCGGAGGGAGCCTTTATACGAGTACGTTTTCCTATCCGCAGCTTTATCGCAACAAATTGATTTTTAATGGCCCAAAAGCAATTTATAGTATGTCGCTTTTGACAGAAAAGGTTACGACTTATTATACGCCAAAGGATATACCGGCGGATACGGCGGACGCCGTTTATAGTATTTACGGTTTTAAGATTGAAGGCGACACGATGTACTATGCCGTGCAGCCGTCGGCCAGCTTGCATAGCAGTCAAAAACCCTATATCAAATCAGCTCCATGTCCCAGGGACGCATTGTCCGGGAGTATTGCGATTCATGGGGAGCCGCGGTATGGAGAGGTTTTGACGGCGGAGATTGCATTGGATGAAGCAGTCGGCGACGGTTTGCAGATCGTTTGGTGCCGTCAGGAAAAGAAAGACGATAAAATAAAGCTGATTGAGCTTGCACAGGGAGAAACGTATCAGGTGCAGGCGGCCGATATTGGTTATGCGCTTGTGGTTTTGGCAATGCATGAAGATGATTCGTACGACGGATATTTAACGGAAACGTTGCCTGTGATTCAAAAAGCGGTTCCCGTGCCGCCTGCGGTTACGGAGAAATTGTATGGCGTCTATGGTCAGGCATTGTCGACAGTTACGCCGCTTCCGGCCGGGTATCGGTGGAAGGAGCCGGCAGCTGTGATGCAGGAAATAGGAAATCAGTCGTTTGCGGCGTTGTATTGTCCGGACGACGCGCTTTATGAGCAGGCGGAGACGCAGATTGTGGTTCAGGTGGCCTGTGGGGTTCATATCTGGGATGACGGTACGGTTACAAAATCCCCGACTTGTGTCCAAAAAGGAATCGAGACATATACCTGCACGGTCTGCGGCGAGAAACGGACAGAGGAAATTGCGGCAACCGGGAATCATACCTGGGACGAAGGGACGGTGACCAAAGAGCCGACCTGTACAGCAGCAGGGACAAAGACATATACTTGTACGGTGTGCCGAAACGAGACAAAAACGGAAGCGTTGTCCGCATTAGGCCATCAGAATACAGAGAACCGCAATCAAACGGAAGCGACTTGCGTAGAAGCGGGTTATACGGGAGATACCTATTGTAAAGACTGCGGGAGCAAAATTGCAGACGGCCAGGAGATTGCGGCGACTGGGATTCATACCTGGGATGAAGGGAGCGTAATCAAAGCGCCGACCTGTACGGAACAAGGCGAAAAAACGGCGTCCTGCCTTGTATGCGGAACTAAAGAAACGCAGGAGTTGGCGGCGTTGGGGCATCAGCATACCGAGGTCAGGAATCAAAAGGCAGCGACTTGCGCCGCGTCGGGTTATACGGGGGATACCTATTGTAAAGACTGCGGGAGTAAGGTGGCGGCTGGCCAGACGGTTGCTGCGACTGGCAACCATATATGGGACGCCGGGACACAGACTAAGGCGCCGACCAATACGGAAAATGGGATTATGACGTATCTTTGTACGGTGTGCCAGACAGCCAGAACAGAAGCAATTCCGGCAGTTTCCGTTCCAAATGCGGGATCCAATCAGCAGACAGAGACGCTGAAAAAAGGCGGTACGTTTGAATATGGCAATTTGCTGTTTAAAGTGACCGCTGCGGGAGCCAAGAATGGAACAGTAGAATTGATAGGCGTCAAAGGAACGAAACAGCAGGTAAAAATCCCGGCGACAGTTACATTTGACGGTATTACTTATCAAGTGACTTCTATCGGAGCGAAAGCCTTAAAGAATAATAAGCATATTACCAAGCTGGTGATTGGAGCGAATGTAAAGAAAATCGGTAAGGAAGCGTTTAGTGGATGTAAAAAGTTAAAGGACATTACGATTCAGTCAAAACAATTAAAATCAGTGGGGAAAAACGCCATAAAAAATATCCATAAAAAGGCGTCTATTAAATGTCCGGCCAAACAGCTGGCCGCTTATAAGAAATTGTTTTCTGCCAAAACCGGCTTTAAAAAAGCTACTATGAAATGTAAGAAATAACACACTGGTCTATATGTTCAGGTGATATTATTTTTCATGCAGCGGAGCGCAAAGGATGCCGAAAGAGAAAGGGGGAAGGATGACTGGTTTGGCGTCTGGCATACAATGGAATAAACTGCCGCTGCGACGTTTAAAAGGATCCAGCAATTTTTTAAATAAGAGGAGGAGATGTAATGAGAAAAAGTAACCAGAAAAAAAGAGTAGGTTTGAGCCTACTTGGGATTTTGTGTCTGATTTTTGCATTTAGTTTGCCGTTATCTGCAGGCATACAGGAAAATAGTGGAGAATATGAAGTCTATCCTACGCCGCAAAGCCTGGTATATGGCGATGGGACAATCGCGCTAACCAATCAAGTTAATGTGACGTTGGGAAAAGATATTGACACTTATACGGAAAACAGAGTGGAGGTTACTCTGGATGTGCTGGATCTGGAAGCGGCTGCGACTCCGGCGTCTCAAAATACGGATCTGATTATAGGCGTATATGGTTCCGGAGACGCTGCGGATACCTATGGAGAGTCCCATAATGTAGACGCGTCTATCTATCAGAAGTTTGACGCTTATACGCTTTGGATTGCAGACGGAGATATTGTAATCCTTGGAAAGAATACGGACGCGGCCTACTATGGCGTGACGACGTTAAAGAGGATTTTTGAGCAGCTTTCCGATAAGTCGGTGAAGGAGCTGACATTAAAAGATTATGCGGATGTTGAGTTCCGTGGGTTTATTGAGGGATACTATGGCAATCCATGGTCTCATGAGGATCGGATGGATTTGATGAAATTTGGCAGCGAGATCAAAATGAACCAGTATGTCTTTGCGCCAAAGGACGATCCATATCATAACGCCCGGTGGCGCGAGTTGTATCCGGAAGAGGACTTAGAAAAGATTTCTGCGCTGGCGCAGGCAGGCAATGAAAGCAAATGCTTTTATGTCTATGCGCTGCATCCGTTTATGAATCGTCCGGTGAATTTATCCGACTCCACGTATGATGCGGAAGTTGCTGTTGTTAAGGCAAAATTAGCGCAGGTAATCGAAGCCGGCGTTCGGCAGATTGCAATTTTAGAGGACGATTCATACGGTGAATCCGCGGAGCGTATGGTAAGGTTCTTGAACGATATGAACGAGTGGCTGCATGAGATGAAAGAGACCTATCCGGATTTAAAGACGGATTTGCTGTATTGTCCGACTTGTTATATGGCGACTACGGATGCGAAAATGACGGCGATTAGCAATGGCGTTAGCGATGAGGTTCATATTGTAGTGACGGGCGGCAAGATCTGGGGTGAAGTCAGCAATAAATTTGCTACGGATTTCCATAATGGCTGCGGCCGCTATCCGTATATGTGGGTAAACTGGCCCTGCAACGACAATACGAAAAACAGCCAGATCATGGGCGGACATAATTATATTTTACATACTGGAGTAGATGGAAGCAAATATGAAGGAATTATCTTAAATCCTATTCAGGAATCCGAGCCGTCAAAGGTAGGTATTTTTACGGCAGCAGATTTCTGCTGGCAGACTTGGGACGATCCGGCGGAAGGGGATCAGGCATGGGAAGACGCGTTTAAATATATCGATCATATGACGCCAATTGAGTCGGATGAGTCCCGGGCGCTAAAAGAAATTGCAAAGCATATGATTGCGCAGTCTCCGGATCAGACGGTTCCTGGAAAACAGGCGCCTTTTGAGGAGTCGGTAGAGTTAAAGCCAATTCTCGAAGATTTTGAAAATAAATGGGACGCTCGTACAATAGAAGAAAGTGATCTGAATGCGCTGAAGGCGGAATTTCAGAAAATCTATGATGCGGCGGAGTTGTATTTGGAACAGGGGACAAACAGGCGTATGGCATCTCAGATGACGCCGTTTTTAAGCTGTTTGCGTGATATGGTACAGGCCGATATGTATTTGATGGACGCTGTCAAGGGAGTGTTAGACAACGATTCGAGTAGGGTTTGGACATATTTTTCTATGGCGCAGGCAAGTTATGAGCAGTCCAAAACATATGGGTTCGATTATTATAATGCAGGTACTTTGTATGCCAAAGCCGGGAGAAAATATATTGAACCGTTTACGGATGCTATGCTGCAGTATATAGCAGACGAAGTTTTGCAAATCGTGAATCCGGAATATGTTGAAGTGGGTAAATATGCGACATCTTACTCTGTTCCGAGCACATGGGGCGCTTATCAGTCCAGTATGGACAGTCTGTTTGATGGAG
>CAOJLW010000120.1 GCA_948438565.1 uncultured Lachnospiraceae bacterium
AGAACTCGAGCCGACCGAAGGCGTGATTACGGTAAATGGCAGAAGGCTACATACGATTTCCCACAAACAGGTGCCGCGCTTTCGCAGGAATGTAGGCGTTGTGTTTCAGGATTTCCGCTTGCTTAAGGATCGGAATGTATATGATAATGTGGCGTTTGCACAGCGGGTGATTGGCGCGTCGGTTCGGGAGTCGCGTAAAAATGTGCCGCAAATGCTTTCGATGGTAGGTCTTGCGCCAAAATATAAATCCTATCCCAAACAGTTGTCCGGTGGGGAGCAGCAGCGGGTGGCCATCGCGCGGGCGTTAATTAACCGGCCTAAAATTCTGCTTGCAGATGAACCGACCGGTAATTTAGACGCCAACAATGCCTGGGAGATTATGAAGCTGTTGGAAGAGATCAATGAACGGGGGACGACGGTTGTCGTCGTAACCCACAATATGGAGATTGTAAAAGTTATGAATAAGCGTGTCATCACAATAAAGAAAGGCGTCATCATTTCTGATGTAGACGGTGACAGCGATGAGGATTAGTACGATTGGCTATACGTTAAAACAGGGGATTAGCAATATCTGGCGCAATAAAATGTTTTCCTTGGCGTCGATAGCGACGATGTCCGCCTGTATTTTCTTATTTGGCTTGTTTTTTGCAATTGTCACCAATTTTCAGGCGATGGTGAAAAATGCGGAATCCGGCGTAGCGGTCACTGTGTTTTTTGACGAAGGGATCTCTCAGGAGCAGATCGACGCCATTGGCAAAGAGATTGGGCAGCGGGTGGAAGTTTCGGATTATGAATTTTTATCTGCGGAGAAGGCTTGGGCGGAATTTAAAGATTACTATTTTGAGGGAAGTGAAGAGGCTGCCGCAGGTTTTGCAGACGACAACCCTCTGGCCAATTCCTCAAGCTATGCGATTTATATGAATGATATTTCCATGCAGCCGGTGCTGGTGGATTATTTAAAGGGGTTAGAGGGTGTGCGCGATGTGCGCCATTCGGCGTCGGTGGCCAATACGCTTTCCGATTTTAACAGTTTGATTGGTTATATTTCAGTTGGCATTATCCTGATCCTGTTTTTGGTCGCCACATTTTTGATTAGCAATACGGTTACAACCGGCATTGCAGTCCGGCGGGATGAGATTGGGATTATGAAGCTGATAGGCGCGACGGATGGGTTTGTACGTGCGCCGTTTATTGTGGAAGGGATTTTGATTGGCGTGATTGGTGCGATTTTGCCATTGGCGCTCCTCTATCTGCTATATAACCGGATTGTGCTGTATATAGAAGAAAAATTCAGTTTTTTGAGCAGGCTGATTACCTTTGTCCCCGCACAAGGGGTGTTCCATACGTTAGTTCCGGTGGCGCTTGTGCTTGGCGTGGGCATCGGTTTTTTAGGCAGCCGGATTACGATCCGTAAGCATTTAAAAGTATAGCGTTTTGGACGGATAGGCAGCAGGCATGGGAAAGGATTGTATGAATATGGACTATGAAGAACTACAGGAGGAGCGGATACCAGAGAAGGGGGTCAAGAACAACGGAGGTTTTTTCAAAGGCATCGCCATAGGGGCGTTAGGGATGACGGTCGTGCTGCTGCTGTTTTTAAATTTTTGGAGCAAAACGGCGCTGTCTGACGCTGATGCGCAGAGTCAGAATGGCTCGATATTGACAGAGCAGGTGCAAAAAAAGATCAATGAACTGATGGGATGCATTCGCCTGTATTTTTATGGCGAAGCCGAAGATGAGCAGCTTGCAGAAGGGATTTATTCCGGCCTGCTGCAAGGGTTGGATGACCAGTATTCTCAGTATTATACAAAGGAAGAATACGCTGATTTGCAGATTTCCGCCACGCAGAATTATTATGGCATCGGGGCGCAGCTGAGTCAGGATCGGGATACGATGCAGGTTTCCATCAGTCATGTATATGAAGGCTCTCCAGCGGAAGCGGCCGGATTAAAGGACGGGGATATCATTGTGATGGTAAAAGATATCGAAGCGGTGAGTATGGAGCTCTCTGATTTAGTGACGCATATCCGCGGGGAAGAAGGGACGACGGTGCATCTACAGATTTACCGGGAGGGTTTGGCGGACTTTTTGGAGCTGGATGTGGAACGAGCCAATATTGATTTGCCAACGATAGAGCATAAGCTTTTGGCAGGCAAGATCGGGTATATTCATATTTTGGAATTTGGAGCGCCTACGATTGAGCAGTTTGAATCGGCGGTAAAGGATTTGGAAGCGCAGGGTATGCAGGCCATGATCTTAGACGTACGGGATAATCCAGGCGGTATGGTCACGGCTGTGACCGGGATATTAGACGATCTGCTGCCGGAGGGGACGGTGGTTTATACACAGGATAAATATGGAAAACGCCAGAACTATTCTTCAGATGAAGAGACAAAAATGGACTATCCGCTTGCGGTGCTGATGAATGGCAACAGCGCCAGCGCGTCTGAAATTCTTGCTGGCGCAATTCGCGATTTTGAATATGGAACCTTAATCGGCACCAAGACGTTTGGCAAGGGCATTGTACAGACGATTGTTACATTAGAGGATGGCGATGCGGTCAAGCTGACGACGGCAAAATATTTTACGCCTAATGGGGAAAATATTCATGGGACGGGAATCGAGCCGGATGTGGAACTCGAATTTGAATATCTTGGAGATGTAAATGCCGGTTATGATGAAATGCAGGATAATCAGGTACAAAAGGCGATTGAAGTTTTGGAAAAGGAGATTTCCGTACAGCAATGAGCAGAAGAACCAATAGAAGCAGATACGCCTGGCTGCTTGCGTTAGTATTATGGATGGCGTGTATTTTTTATTTTTCCCATCAACGCGCCACAGAATCCGGTGAAATCAGTATGTCGATTACCTACCATATGGCGGAAGGATGGAACAAAACCTTTTCGCTTGGCTGGCAAGAAGGGACATTGCAGCAGTATGCCCGTATGTTGGAGCATCCGATCCGTAAAGCGGCGCATATGACAGAGTATGCTGTTTTGGCCTGTATTTTGCTGGGGAATTGTATGCAGTACCCTCTCCTTAGCAAAAGGCCGTATTTATGGGCGGAAGTGGGAGCCGGGATATATGCCGCGACGGATGAATTTCATCAGTTGTTTATAGAAGGCCGTTCCGGGGAATGGAAAGATGTGGGGATAGACAGCGTCGGGGCGTTTCTGGGGTTGTGTCTGGCCTGGATTGCCCTTGGCGTTTGGAATCAGATTCATATTAAATTTAGAAAGAGGTGAAAGTAATGGTAGAATTAGACCAGTTCAAGACGACCTTGAACGCATACAAAGGACCGTTAGTGGAAGTGAGGGATTCACTTTGACCTGGCTGGCAAAGAAAAGAAAATAGAAGAGCTGGAACGGGAGATGGAAGCCCCGGGATTTTGGGATAACGTAGAGGTTTCCCAACAGAAAATGAAAACGCTGAAAAGCTTAAAGGACGACGTGGGGACGTTTACAAAGCTTCAGGGGCAGTTTGAAGATATTGAAACGTTGATTGAGATGGCCAATGAAGAAAACGACGCTTCGCTGATCGAGGAAGTGGAAACGGAGCTTGCTGAATTTGTGGAAACCTTTGAAAATATCCGGATGAAAACGCTGTTGTCAGGGGAATATGACAAGGATAATGCGATCTTGTCCTTGCACGCGGGCGCCGGGGGAACGGAATCCTGCGACTGGGCGGCGATGCTGTATCGTATGTTTACCAGATGGGCGTCCGATAAAGGGTTTGCAGTGGAGGTTTTGGATTCTTTAGACGGCGATGAGGCGGGCATCAAATCTATTACGTTCCAGGTCAATGGAGAAAATGCTTATGGATATTTAAAATCAGAAAAAGGCGTCCATCGTCTGGTGCGCATTTCCCCGTTTAATGCCGCAGGCAAACGGCAGACTTCTTTTGTGTCCTGCGATGTGATGCCCGATATAGAGGAGGATATCGATATTGAGATCAATGAGGATGATATCCGGATTGATACGTATCGTTCCAGCGGAGCCGGCGGACAGCATATCAATAAGACTTCCTCTGCGATTCGTATTACGCATTTTCCGACCGGCATTGTGGTGCAGTGCCAGAATGAGCGTTCACAGCATATGAATAAAGACAAGGCGATGCAGATGTTAAAAGCGAGACTGTATCTTTTAAAGCAGGAGGAGAATGCCAAAAAAGCGGCGGGCATCCGCGGGGAAGTGACCGAGATCGGTTGGGGCAATCAAATCCGTTCTTATGTGATGCAGCCGTATACGATGGTCAAGGATCACCGTACCGGGGTTGAGACGGGAAACGTGGACAGCGTGATGGACGGCAGGATTGATCTGTTTATCAACGGCTATCTGAAATGGCTGTCGTTAGGCTGTCCGGCAAATACCGCGGGGGACGATCCGGCATAGCCTGATAGGGGATGTTGCAGATGGCTCAAACAATAGGAGTATGGAAAAAATGGTTTTGCCTGGCCGCGGTGTTTGGCTTATTGTTCATGGCGGCAGGCGAGGTTTTGGCTTCAGGACAGGAAGCGACGGTCAGCGTCGAAGACACTGCGGCGCTGTTGATGGAAGAGGAAGCGGACTGGCTGAAGGATACGGCCAATCAACTGGCGCAAAAAAGCGGATGGGACGTTGTGGCGCTGACCTGTGGAGATGCAGGCGGCCAAACGGCTCAGGCAGTATGCGAAGAGGCATTCCGTACATATGCTTCCGGAAAAGACGGCATATGCTGCCTGGCGGATACGGACAACGGCGAGATTGTTTTAAAAGCGTTTGGGTCGTCCGGTCGTTATTTGGATGACGAGAGGGTTTCCCGTATTTTAGAAGAGGCAGGCGCTCCGTTTTTAGAGCAGGATTATACGCAGTGTCTGTATTTAATGCTTTTAAGGTCGGATGAAGCTTATGAGACCGGTATGACGGAGGGCGCCGCAGCCGATTGGAAAACGCCAGAGACAAAAATGCCCGGTATGCTGCTTTTACTGACGGTCGTTTTGCTGGCTTTGGCCGCTATGGCCGCGCGGGCGCGGCGGGGTCGGTAAAAGGAAAACCCGTAAAGCCGTGATACAAACATATGGAGGGGTATTTGCAGAAGCTATGGCAAAAAAAACAAGCTATTTTGTCTTAAGGGAAAAGGCTGTGCCGGAGGTGCTCTTAAAAGTGGTGGAGGCAAAACGTCTGTTAGAATCGGGAAAAGCCGAAAGCATTCAGGAGGCTGCGGAAGCTGCTGGAATTAGCCGCAGCTCCTTTTATAAATACAAAGACGATATTTTTCCGTTTCATGAGAATGCAAAGGGAATGACTATCAATATGATTATCCAGCTGGACGATGAACCGGGACTTTTGGCGGAGGTTGTAAAATCCGTGGCGGATTATCATGCCAATATTTTGACAATACATCAGAGCATTCCGGTGGAAGGCGTGGCGTCTCTGACGATCAGCGTGGAGGTGCTGCCGCAGACGGGCGACGTGTCCCGTATGGTGGAAGAGATAGAAAATAAGTCGGGGATTCATTATTTGAAAATACTATCCAGGGAATGACAGTCCTGGACGCCGCAGGGCGTAGAATGGAGGAAATTATGATACAGGCAGCAGTTATGGGATATGGAACGATAGGTTCCGGAGTAGTGGAAGTATTAAATACCAACCGGGAGGGCATTAAAAAACGTGCCGGGGAAGAGATTGCGGTAAAATATATCCTGGACATTAGGGATTTTCCCGGCGATCCGATTGCGGACAAGGTTGTGCATGATTATCAAATCATCGTAGACGATCCGGAAATCCGGGTGGTTGTAGAGACAATGGGAGGGGTAGAACCGGCGTATACCTTTGTAAAAGCGATGTTAAATGCCGGGAAGCACGTCGCCACCTCGAATAAAGCCTTGGTTGCGGAAAAAGGAGCCGAGTTGATTGCGCTTGCCAAAGAAAAGAATGTGAATTTTTTGTTTGAAGCCAGCGTAGGCGGCGGCATACCCATTATCCGTCCGCTCAATTCTTCCCTGACTGCGGATGAAATCGAAGAGATTACGGGTATATTAAACGGAACGACCAACTATATGATGACTAAGATGGCCAGCGAAGGACTGGAATTTGCAGAGGTATTAAAAGATGCGCAGCAAAAAGGCTATGCGGAAAAGGATCCTTCCGCGGATGTGGAAGGGTACGACGCCTGCCGCAAAATTGCAATATTAACTTCACTGGTTTGCGGTAGACAGGTGGATTTTCAGGAAATTCATACGGAAGGGATTACCAAGATCTCAGCGGCGGATATGAAATATGCCAAACAGATGGGGCGCGCGATTAAGCTTTTGGCTTCCAGTAAAAAGACGGAAGGCGGCTATGCGGCAATGGTAGCGCCATTTTTATTATCTCCGGCGCATCCGCTTTATAACGTCAATGATGTTTTTAACGCTATTTTTGTACATGGCAATGTGCTTGGCGACGCTATGTTTTATGGCAGCGGGGCGGGAAAACTGCCGACTGCTTCCGCAGTCGTAGCGGATATGATCGATATGGTCAAGCATATCGACCGCAATATCTGGGTGGAATGGAGTTCCAAAAAAGTGGATTTGGTGGATTTTGGAAGATCAGAACATTCCTTTTTCGTACGTACGACT
>CAOJLW010000121.1 GCA_948438565.1 uncultured Lachnospiraceae bacterium
CGATTCGTTCTTTGGAAACGGGGCGCTATGGACTCGGCCATGCCAAAGATTTTGATACGTTAAGCAAGGATGAATTGCTTAGAAAATTAAAGACGGCTTCGAGCGAACGTCATTTTCAAATGTATGAGGCGCTTCGTAAAGGGGCTTCCATAGAAGAAATTCAGGACGTAACGAAAGTAAAGGCCTATTTTATCGAACAGATGAAAGAGCTGGTTGAGGAAGAGGAAGAGCTGCTGACTAAACGGGGCGGTCTTCCAACGGACGAACAGTTGATACAGGCCAAAAAAGACGGGTTTTCCGATAAATATCTGAGCGAGCTTTTGGAAATTCCGGAAGCCGATATCCGGGAACGCCGCATTGCGCTTGGCGTAGAAGAGTCCTGGGAAGGCGTTCACGTCAGCGGTACGCAAGACAATGCGTATTATTATTCGACCTACAATGCGCCGGATCAAAATCCGGTTCGTACAGACAAACCTAAAATTATGATTTTAGGCGGCGGCCCAAATCGGATTGGTCAGGGCATTGAATTTGACTACTGCTGTGTACATGCCTCTCTGGCATTAAAAAAGCTGGGGTTTGAAACAATTATTGTAAACTGCAATCCGGAGACGGTATCCACGGATTACGATACTTCCGACAAACTCTATTTTGAGCCGCTGACCTTAGAAGATGTACTGAGCATTTATAAAAAAGAAAAACCGCTTGGCGTGATTGCGCAGTTTGGCGGGCAGACGCCGCTCAATTTGGCCTCGGAGCTGGAACAAAACGGCGTGAAGATTTTGGGGACTGCTCCATCGGTCATTGATCTTGCGGAAGACCGCGACTTGTTCCGTGCGATGATGGAAAAATTACAGATTCCAATGCCGGAATCCGGAATGGCGACGACGGTAGAGGAGGCGGTGGCTATTGCGGGCAAAATCGGTTATCCGGTTATGGTTCGTCCTTCGTATGTATTGGGTGGACGCGGTATGGAAGTCGTCTATGACGATGAGAGTATGGCGGAGTATATGGACGCGGCAGTTGGCGTTACGCCGGATCGGCCGATTCTGATTGACCGTTTCTTAAATCATGCTTTGGAGTGTGAGGCGGATGCGATTAGCGACGGCACGCACGCCTTTGTGCCGGCCGTGATGGAGCATATCGAGCTGGCAGGCATCCATTCGGGCGATTCGGCATGTATTATTCCGTCTGTGCATATTTCGGAGGACAATGTAGAGACAATTAAAGAATATACCCGGAAAATTGCTGAAGAAATGCACGTAAAAGGCCTGATGAATATGCAGTATGCAATTGAAAACGGCAAAGTCTATGTTCTGGAAGCAAATCCCCGGGCATCCCGTACGGTGCCGTTAGTATCCAAAGTATGTAATATCCGTATGGTGCCGTTGGCAACCGATATCATTACTTCAGAGATTACGGGGCGTCCGTCGCCTATCTTAGGGTTAAAGGAGCAGGTGATTCCCAATTATGGCGTGAAGGAAGCGGTGTTCCCATTTAATATGTTTCAGGAAGTGGATCCCGTTTTGGGACCGGAGATGCGTTCTACCGGAGAGGCGCTCGGTCTTTCGTCATCTTATGGGGAAGCGTTTTATAAAGCGCAGGAGGCGTGCCAGTCCAAACTTCCGTTAGAAGGGACGGCGCTTATCTCCGTAAGCGATAAAGACAAAGGCGAAGTGGAAGAGGTTGCCAGGAGTTTGTATCAAGATGGATTTCAGATTGTGGCGACCGGAGGGACCTATGATTTAATCGCATCTGTCGGAATTCCGGCTACCAGGGTCAATAAACTTTATGAAGGACGTCCCAATATCGTCGATTTAATGACAAATGGGGAAATTCAATTGATTATCAATTCTCCGGCGGGTAAAGAAGCCGTATTTGACGACAGCTACCTGCGTAAATCAGCCATTAAAAACAGGGTTCCGTATTTGACGACGCTGGCCGCGGCAAAGGCGACAGCGGAAGGGATCCACTATGTAAAATCACATAAAAACAGCGAATTGAAATCACTGCAAGAGCTTCACAGTGAGATTCATGATAAATAAAACGCATGGACGATATCGGATAAAACAGTTGGCCAGACAAACAGGAGGTCGGGATGAGGTTATTGATTATACGGCATGGGGAGCCGGACTATGAAAAGGATTCCCTGACGCCCAAGGGTTGGCGTGAAGCGGCGTATCTGGCCGAGATGCTGGCGAATGAACGGATTGACAAATGCTATGTGTCCCCTCTTGGAAGGGCAAAGGATACGGCTTCCCTTACGTTGGAAAAAACAGGGATGCAGGCAGAGGAATGCGCATGGCTACAGGAATTTCCGGCAGAGGTTATCAGACCAGATAAAGGATATCCGATCAATTCCTGGGATTTTTTGCCGCAGGACTGGACCAATGTCCGGGAATATTATGACAGGGATTTATGGGCCAGCACAAAGCTGATGCAGGACGGGGACGTGCGCCGGGAATACGACAAGGTAACGGAAGCGTTTGATAAGCTTTTGGCGAGGCATGGATATGTCCGGGAAGGAAATTTTTACCACGTCCGGCGCGCCAATCGGGATACGCTCGCCCTGTTCTGTCATTTTGCGGTGGAATGCGTATTGCTGGGGCATTTGATCGGCGCTTCGCCGATGGTATTATGGCATGGATTTTGCGCCGCGCCGTCCTCGGTTACGACGGTGATGACAGAAGAACGGCGGGAAGGGATTGCGTCGTTCCGTATCAGTAGATTTGGGGATGTATCGCACCTTTATGCAAAAGGGGAAGAACCCTCTTTTTACGCAAGATATTGTGAAACGTATGACGATGGAGAGCGGCGGGATTAGCACGCAGAATACCAGTAACTTTACGCAACCTATTAAGACTGAATAATTATAAAACGGATGATTTCAAGGTATAAAATTCCTTCACTTACAGATACTACTATCATACAGTAGAAAATGTAAATGGAGGAATTTTTCATATGAAAGCAACAGGAATTGTGCGCAGAATAGACGATTTGGGAAGAGTGGTCGTCCCAAAAGAAATACGCAGGACATTACGGATCCGGGAAGGCGATCCATTAGAAATTTTTACGGATCGCCAGGGAGAAATTATATTAAAAAAATATTCGCCGATAGGGGAATTGAGTCAGTTTGCGGGGCAGTATGCGGAAAGTCTTTCTCAGACGACCGGAAATTTGGTCTGCATCACGGATCGAGATCATGTAGTGGCCGTGGCAGGCAGCGGTAAAAAAGATTATGACGGGAAGCCTTTGAGTAAACAGATGGAGGGGATTATTGAAAACCGGGCGGATTTTGTGGCCAATAAAGATGACGAAGGATTTGTGAAAATTACATTGGATGATTCGGGGGAGCTGTGTTCACAGGCAGTCGCGACAATTATCTGCCAGGGTGATGCAATTGGGGCGGTTGTTATTTCGGATAAAAATGAGAAGAGGCAAATGGGAGATACGGAACATAAACTGGCAGTGACGGCTGCGGGGTTTCTGGGGCGGCAGATGGAACAGTAGCCGAATAAGAAAAACAGCGATTTTGTCCCCTGGCCAATCATTTTGCTGATTGTCCGGGGGAGGTACATAATATCTTTCGTTGCAGGTAGGCAGAGTTGCGTCCGGTTATTGCGTTATGTTTATATAAAGTGTACAATACCGTTTAGGGTATGTTGGAGCATTGATATTTGCCGTAGAGTTTCGGCGAAACGCAAAGTTCCAATACGTTCCCGAATGCTTGCCGGATAAAGGAGACCTATGAAACATAAAAAGAAGAAAAAAAAGAAATACCGTGTATTTTGGTTTTTTGCAAAGCTGCAAATCGTCTTGATGCTTTTAGTTGTTGCGGGATTGGGATATTATTATTATGGCGGTTATGCCGTACAGGTGCAAAAGATGAAAGAAGAGGCGGCAAAATTTGTCCGCAGTTCTACGGAGGCCACATTTTGCGCGTCGCAGACGAGCGTCGTGTACGATAAGAACGGGAATACAATTTCCACCTTAAAAGGAGAACGCGACGTCTATTATCTGCCCTTTGAGGAAATCCCGGTGGATGCCTGCGCCGCTATTGTCAGCATAGAGGATAAAAAATTTTATCAGCACAGCGGGATCGATTATCGGGCGATTATGCGTGCGGTAAAGGCGATGGTGGAAAATGGAGAAGTGACGCAAGGGGCGAGTACGATTACCCAGCAGTTGGCCAGAAATATTTTTCTGACGCAGGATCGAACCTGGCAGCGCAAAGTAGAAGAAATGTTTATTGCAACAGAATTAGAAAAGAAATACAGTAAGACAAAGATTTTGGAATTTTATCTGAATAATATCTATTTTGGAAATGGATACTATGGCATTCAGGCCGCCAGTATCGGATATTTTAATCAAGAGGCTGCGAAGCTGGATTTATCGCAAATCGCATTTTTGTGCGCAATACCCAATAATCCAACGCTGTATGATCCGCTTTCTAATATGGAAAATACGCTTGGGCGCAGGGATCGCATTCTGAAAAATATGTATGAGGACGGTCAGATTTCGCAGAGCGCATATCTGATGGCGCAAGCAGAGGAGATTACGCTCAACCGGCCGGAGCATGAAAAAAATAATTATGTAGAGACCTATACATATTACTGCGCAATCCGGCTGTTAATGGAACAGGAAGGATTTGTGTTCCGAACGGAGTTTGCCAGTCAGGAGGAACGCGACGCCTATCAGGAAGCCTATAATGAACAGTACTCACAGTTCCAGAAAAAGCTTTATACGGCGGGATACCGCATCTATACCTCGATGGATTTGGATATGCAGGCGAAACTTCAGCAGGCAATCGACGAGAAGCTGTCAGGATTTACGGAACAAAATGAAGAAGGGATATATAAACTGCAAGGCGCAGGCGTATGCATTGATAATGAAACCGGTTATGTCCGGGCGATTGTGGGAGGCAGGAGTCAGGATTGGGACGGCTATACGTTAAACCGCGCTTATCAGAGTTACCGACAGCCAGGCAGCAGCATAAAACCCCTGATTGTGTATACGCCGGCGCTGGAACGCAATTATACGCCGGATACGATGGTGACGGATCAATATTTGGAGGACGGTCCGTCCAATGCGGACGGCTCCTACAGCGGGGAGATGACGCTGCGAAGCGCATTGTCGCGTTCGAAAAATACGGTGGCGTGGCAGTTGTTTGAGGAGCTGACCCCGAAGCTGGGACTTTCGTATTTAAAAGCGATGCATTTTTCCAGAATTACAGCAGAGGACGAACGTCTGACGTCGGCGCTTGGGGGATTAACAAACGGAGTTTCTCCGGTGGAAATGGCGGCGGCTTATGCAACGCTGGAAAACGACGGGGATTATCGGAATCCTACCTGTATTATCAAAATCACGGATGCGGACGGCAATGAAATTCTTTCTACGCTTCAGGAGCAGACAAAAGTATATAAAACAACGGCGGCGCGTATGGTGACGGATATGCTGGCAACGGCGATTACCGAAGGCACCGGCGCGGGACTTGGCGTCACAGGTATGCCTTCCGCTGGCAAGACCGGGACGACAAACGACAATAAGGACGGCTGGTTTGTAGGCTATACCCGCTATTATACGGCCAGCATCTGGGTAGGGTATGATATGCCGATGGAATTGCCGGGACTTTCCGGCGGAACTTATCCGGGTGAAATTTGGCATACGTTTATGGAGAGCTGTCATGCCGGCCTGACGTCTTTGGAGTTTCTGCCGTATGTGGAAATGGATCTCTATCAAAAAATACGGCAGGATGCGCTGGGTCCGGAAGAAGGGGAAGAAAATTTGGATTGACAGAGCCGAAAGGTTTTTCTATACTAAAATATGGAAGAACGACCATAAAACAGCGTTTAAGATAAGGAGAAGGATAGTATGAAAAAATATGGATTTGGGGTAGATATCGGAGGCACCACTTGTAAAATCGGCCTGTTTGAGACAACAGGCACACTGTTGGAAAAGTGGGAAATTCCGACCAGGACAGAAAATGGTGGGGAAAATATTCTTCCAGACGTGGCTGCGTCCATAGCCACGAAAATGGTGGAAAAGGAGATTCCAAAAGGGGAAATCCAGGGGATTGGCATTGGGGTGCCAGGTCCCGTGACGTCCGAAGGAGTTGTATTAAGATGCGTCAACTTAGGATGGGACGTGTTAAACGTTGCAAAAGAAATGACAGAGCGGACAGGCTTTATTGTTAAAGTCGGCAATGACGCCAATGTGGCGGCGCTTGGTGAAATGTGGCAAGGAGGCGCCAAAGGCCATACGGACGTTGTATTGGTCACTTTGGGAACCGGCGTGGGCGGCGGCATTATTACCGACGGTCAAATTGTAACCGGAACCAAGGGGGCAGGCGGGGAAATCGGTCATATTATTGTCAACCCGAGTGAAACGGAAGCCTGTAACTGTGGACAAAAAGGCTGCCTGGAGCAATATGCGTCTGCGACCGGGATTGTCCGTATGGCAAAACGTAAATTAGAAAAGAAAAGCACAAAAACAGTATTGCGTGATGTCAATCCGCTTACAGCCAAAGATGTTTTTGACGCTGCCAAGGCGGG
>CAOJLW010000122.1 GCA_948438565.1 uncultured Lachnospiraceae bacterium
CAGCTCCGCATAATCCCGATCGGAAATATGGCAGATATCGTCGCACCGATGCTGGCCTCCTGCAAAAAACGCGTTTTGTTCCAACGAGCGGACGCTGTCCTCAAAGCAGTCCAGGCTGGACAAAATTTTTACGCCTGCCATCTGCGTGCCGATATCCAGTCCGCCGCATCCCGAAAAGACGCTAATCGCCTGAATCTTAGAATCTTCCAATAAATCTCTTTTATCATTGCACGTATAACCCTTATGTAGATAGGGAATCTCCAAATCGCCGTTTTGGTTGACGGCAAACTCCCCTAAAAATTCCTCCAATTGATGCGGCGTAATATGAGCCAGATATTTTCTTTTGAACGTATAGATGTTTTCCATTAGCATCTCCATCATTGATTATCGTTTTTCATTCCATAAACGATATCATTATAATATACAACCGACAGATTCTCAACCGGAAAAAACCGTCGCTCCGGTAACCGTTATCAAGTCCTCCGGCGACAGGCGTAACGTCGTCCCAATCCTGCCGCCGCTGATATAGATCCTGTCATACGCACAGGCGCTTTGATGCAAAAAGACCGGATATGCTTTTTTCATGCCCACGGGACTGCATCCGCCCCGGATATATCCGGTCACGTCCTTGATATCCTTCACCGGAATCATATCGAGGGACTTTTCCCCGGCCAGCCTGGCCGCGGCCTTTAAATCAATTTCCTGATCGACCGGGATCGCAAAGACATAATAGCGCCTGCTTTTTCCTTGCAAAACCAGCGTCTTAAAGGACTGCTCCACCGGCACGCCCGTCTGTTTGGCCACATGGATCCCGTCGATAAATTCCCCGTATTCATATTGTAAAACATCATAAGCCACTTGATGTCTGTCTAACATCCGCATAGCATTGGTCTTGACTTCCTTTATTTTTGCCATAAACGCACGCCTCCTTTTTCCTCTTTACGAAAAACACACGCCCCGATCATCTGCCGAACCACGTAAACAATCAATACCATGTCTGCCTATCAGCATCGTCCCTCTATCCGATTACTGCCGGATTGCATTGGGATAAATCCGTTCCATCCTGGCATCGTCAAAATGCTCATCCATCGCTTTTTCCCATGAAGCAGCCGCCTGTTGACCATTGGCGCGCGTGTCGTACCGCATCAGAGCCAACACGGAAACGCCAAGGTTGATTATCATAAAAATGAAAATCGCCCCTGTAAGCGCCCGTCCGGTTTTTTTCAGGATCCACTCTATCAGACGAGAGATCTTCGGGTAAAGTCCCTTAATCCAAACGACGGCCGCCACGCCCCAAAAAAAGCAATAGAGCAGATTGATCCTGCCTCCCAGATTAAAAGACATACCGCTGTAATCCCAAAAAACTTTTCCAAAAACGATTTCCGTAAACACACTGCAGATATATTCATAGGCTCCGCCCAAAAAAACGCCCACCCAAAAGATATGATGTTCCTGCTTATCCCTGTCCTTATACAATAAAACGGTCACCAGTGCAATCGCCAGACCCCAGACAACGCTAAAAGGCCCCCAGACCAAGCTGCTCCTGCTCATCCATACCCCGGCCGTTATCCGGCAAAATATCGTTTCCACAATATCCCCTAACAACGCCCCAATCACAAACAGCCAAAACAACTGCACAAAATCGCACCGCTCTGCGCTCTTCTCCCGTTCATGCGGCTTTTCCAACAAAACAGACGGATACGAGCGGCTAATCCTATTATCAATATGGCCAAAAAGCCTGGACGCCAACTGAAACGTCCACCTTTGCAGCCTATGGTTATACCCCAGCAGCCGCGGAAGCTTTTCTTCCATATGGTAGAGCGATAACAGAGTTCCCGCAAAATCGATAAATCCAAGCGCCAGCAGGCACCATACGGCAGCTTTTTGTACGATATCCGGCAGAATGGCATATAGGCCAAGCAGCAGGCCGTTTCCATACCGAACCGCCAACAGACCGAGCAGACCCCAAAGCAGAGAATACTGCAAACAGATATATCCGTCAAAATTCCACTTCTTGCCGGAATAATCCCACCATTTTTTCCGTTTCATCCGTTCTAACCATTTTCCGGCAAACCATTCTACCGCAGTCGCCACCGCCATGCTTCCCAAAAACAGGAAAAACCAGTCATCCTTTAAATCCTGCAAGAAAATCGTTAAAAGCGCCCCGGTAAATCCATAGAGAAAACAAAACGGCCCCGACGCAAAGCCACGATTCCTGAAATCCTTGACTCGAATCGTCGCCACTGCCGTTTCCGCCATCCATGCCAAAAACGAATAGGCAAAAAAAAGCGTGGCAATTTCATAAAATGTAATGTTCATGGATACCTCTTTCTTTTGTGTTATTCAAACAAATTGTTCTTCCTTTATCCTTTAGAAAAATGCTCTGTCTGTAAGGTTATCCATCCCTTAATATCCCCAAATCCAACAATGCGCAAGACAGCATGGACAACAGACGAAATGTATCGTTTTCTTTCAAATGCTCTTCCTCAAAATGAAAAATCGTTGCATTGGTTTCAGAAAAATTGTCTAAATTAATTTTTATTCCAATTTCTTCCAGACAACCTTTTAATTCTAAAGCAGCGTGTACGATACTATCCTCATTAATTTTGTTCATCGCAATCAAATTTGCATTGTCATTTATGTATTTTTTAACATCTGTTCCTAATTTCTTGCATAAGTCATATGATTTATGCAAGAAATTAGAGACTTCATAGGCCTCAATTGACGGATAACTCAATAGTAACATTCCGCCTCTCATATAATCGTCGTTTTCCCATGCATTTTTCAGCATATGAATCAGATTTACAATGAACTCTGTATTGGTATTAGATTTTGGATCTCTGTCAAATAAATAATAAATTGCTGCATGATTCACATCAAAATCATATTTTTCAATTAATTGTTCGAATATCATATCCAAATATTCCTGCTCTGTAATGGATGCAATATTAGATGTTTGAGTATTAATCACTGCAATGACGCTATGCTTATCCGCATTTCTTTGATAATATCTAACATCATCCCTCCTTTTTTCAATTTGTGTAAAATCCAAAATATCCACAAATATTTTTTTAATCAAATTAAATTCATGTTTTCCTCCCTCTACTATAAAGAGGACCTTACCTATTCTCTTATTCCTGATCAATTCCATATTCCGGGATTCCTCCAAATACGCCGCTTAAATACATTTTCTCCAAATTCTGCGCAACCCTGGGCTGCTCGTCGGAAAAGCGAAGGAGCTTACTGCCCTCACTTCCCATCATTTCCACCGAATAGATCTGATCCGGACGCAAAAGAGCATTCGAAAGCAGATTTGTCGAATGGGAAACAAAAAAAAGCTGCGTCGTTGTACTATACTTCATAATATATTTGACAAGCAGTTCTTCCAATTGATTGTGCAAGCCGCTGCTGAATTCATCGACAATCAATAAAGAACCCCTCTCCACCGCGCTCAGAATAGCAGGCAAAATATTAATTAACGTCTGATTTCCCATAGATTCCATAAAAAGAGGAATCGGAATACCCACTCCTTCCCGTTCAAAAAAAATCATTTTTCCCTCATCCTCTTCCATAGCAAACCCGATCCCTTTTGCTTCGATGATCCGAGTGTACTGAACCTGATAATCAAAATGATTTTCAGTAAAAAATTCATTGAGTTTTTTTACGCTGTATTGATCCATATACTTCCCCACGATCAGGCTTTCCCCATCATAAGTCGTAATCTGCCGGGAATACGTATTGATATATATCGATCCCTTCAAATAAGCGAACCATTTTTCCAAAAGTTCATTGCCCTCAAACCTGGTACTAAAATATACGCGTTTCAAAAATAATAACGATTGATCCACATCATGCATAGTGGCATCGTCTCCCCATATTAATTTACTATGTCCCCCTGACCGTTCAATGACAGACTGTCCGTCCACCCATAAATTTTCTTCTACAAAAGCATTTCCGGAAAATCCAAAAGCATAAACGATATCATGAGTGTCTATCTCAAATTCAAATTTCATCCTAGTAATTTTTTCATTTGAAAAAAGGCATTGATATAATACCAAGCTAAACTCTTTGTCTTTAAACAATAAATCGAGCAGCAGCTTTAACGGCATAATCGCTGTCGTTTTACCGGATGCATTATCGCCTACAAACAATGCACCCTTTAAAATCTGCCCATACGTATTTTGTCCCAACCAGTTATCATTCGTTTTCTTTAAATCAATCACCGTTTCATTCTTAAAACATTTAAAATTCTGAATTGTAACTCTTTTTAACATCTTTTTTACCTCAATTTTTTTACTATCATTAAGTATTTTAATTTTCAACCACTTTAAACACCCAAACACATCCTAAGACCTGCCCCACAGTTTTATCCCCCCAAAAAGGGCAGACGCCTGCCCTCCCCTTTACAACATATCTCTGGAAAACGCGCCCGGAAACAGATCCCGCAGACAATATACCTTAAAATCTTCCGGCGTCTTTGCTAAAATAATCTGAAACGTCTCTATATCACAAAACTCGGCCATAACCTGACGGCATACGCCGCAGGGCGGTAAATACTCTTCCTTATCGCCTGTAATCGCAATCGCGGCAAAATTCCGTTCCCCTTCCGAGACCGCCTTAAAAAACGCCGTGCGTTCCGCGCAGTTCGTCGGCGAATAGGCCGCGTTTTCAATATTGCAACCTAAGTAGATTGTTCCATCCGTCGTAAGCAAAGCCGCTCCCACATGAAAATGGGAGTACGGAGCATAGGAATATCCTTTTGCCTCATATGCCTTTTGTATTAAATGCCTGCTGTCTATCATCGTTTTACTCCTCTCCTGTCCGCTTTGACTTCTATTATATTTCTTTTATCCATTCTCAGCAACCATCTTTTCACCTCGTCAGAGCATCCTGTAATTGTGAACGAAGTCTAAAAATTCTTTAAATTTTTTTAAATCCTCACATTTTCCTTGTTTCACATATGCATTTTATGTTATGATAGCACAATAAACAGAAGGGAGGTCATATATGCTTACTAATTCTTACAGTGAGATAACGCCTGAAATCCTGCAGCTTTCCAAACTCTGTGAAGAAACTGCTACCATCGACCCGGCCTTATATGCCGAGTATGATGTCAAACGGGGACTCCGCGATATCAACGGAAAAGGGGTGCTCGTCGGTTTAACCCAAATATCCGATGTCTGTGCGACCAAGATCGAAAACGGTCAACCTGTCCCCGCAGACGGCAACCTCTATTATCGTGGATACAATGTCAAAGATATCGTAGCAGGAATTGACGAATCCAGCCATTTTGGCTTTGAAGAAAGTACATATCTGCTGTTATTCGGAAAACTTCCCACCAAACAGCAATTAAATGCATTTACTTCACTTTTAAGCGAGTACCGGACACTGCCTACCAGTTTCGTGCGGGATATTATCATGAAAGCCCCAAGCAAGGATATGATGAACACATTAGCCAGAAGTGTTCTTACCCTCTATTCCTATGATGAAAAAGCCGATGATATATCCCTTCCCAACGTATTACGGCAATGCCTTCAGCTAATCAGTCTTTTCCCACTTTTATCCGTATATGGATACCAGGCATACAAACACTACCACGACGGTGCCAGCCTCTTTATCCATCAGCCTAAACAGGAGTATTCCACATCTGAGAATATCCTTCATATTTTAAGGCCAGATTCTAAATTTTCCGCATTAGAAGCAAAACTTTTAGATATTGCACTGATTCTTCACATGGAGCACGGCGGCGGCAATAACTCTACATTTACGACGCACTTAGTATCGTCGTCCGGTACGGACACATATTCCGTGATCGCAGCATCCTTGGGTTCTTTAAAAGGCCCCAAACATGGCGGGGCAAATATTAAAGTCGTACAGATGATCGAAGATATGAAGGAAAAGCTCCACGACTGGACAGATGAAGAAGAAGTCAGCAGATATCTGCGCGCGCTTTTAAACCGGGAAGCGTTTGACCACGCGGGACTGATCTATGGTATGGGACATGCGGTATATTCTCTGTCCGATCCGCGAGCCATCCTGTTCCATTCCTTTGTGGAACGGCTTTCCAAAGAAAAAGGCAAAGAAAAGGAATTTGCCCTCTATACGTTGATTGAACAGCTCGCCCCCAAAGTCATTGCCAAAGAACGCAAGATTTACAAGGGCGTCAGTCCCAATGTAGACTTTTACAGCGGATTTGCTTATTCCATGCTCAATCTTCCGCTCGAACTCTACACCCCGATTTTTGCCATTGCAAGAATCGCCGGCTGGAGCGCCCATCGCTTGGAAGAGTTGTCTTACAACGGCAAAATCATGCGTCCGGCATACAAATTTGTTGACAAACATAAACCATATATTCCGATTACGGAACGATAAAATAAAAAAGTGTGCAGGCCCAAATCAGCGGACACTGCACACTTTTTCAATGAAAAAATTTTTCCTTCCCCTTCCTGATCTCCCTGGTAAACCAAAACCAGGCCGTCAAAAAAAACAATACGCTGCCCAGATCAAAAA
>CAOJLW010000123.1 GCA_948438565.1 uncultured Lachnospiraceae bacterium
ATTGTAAACGGGACGCCACTATTAAAAGAGCCTATAATTTTTTTTCATAACAAACAAACATCTGATTGACTTTTCCAGTTTCCAGCTTTGGCGTCACCAAACTGACAATCGGCACAATCACCAGACCGCCGACCATGGCAATGGCCCCCGCGTTAATCGGAGAACTGATAAATTTCACAAACATATTGACTACTGTCAGGCCGATTCCAAACGCAAAGCTGACCCATACGGCCGTTTTTGTCACGCCTTTCCAATACAAGCCATACAAAAACGGAGCTAAAAACGCTCCCGCCAAAGCGCCCCATGAAATCCCCATCAATTGCGCGATAAAAGTCGGCGGATCTAAAGCGATCAAAACCGATATCACAATAAAGAACACAATAAATGCACGCAGACAAACGAGCTGCTTTTTATCATCCATATCCTTTACCATCGTCTCTTTCACAAAATCCAGCGTCAGCGTCATACTGGAAGAAAGAACCAAAGACGCCAACGTGGACATGGAAGCCGACAACACCAACACAATCGTAACGCCAATCAAAATATCCGGCAGCGTAGAAAGCATCGTCGGAATAATCGCATCATATGCTATACTTCCATCCGGCTTATAAATAGCTTCGGAATCGAACAAGCGTCCAAAACCACCCAAAAAATAACAGCCGCCCGATACTACAAGCGCGAAAAACGTAGAAATAATCGTTCCGGTTTTAATGGCCTGTTCATTTCGGATTGCATAGAATTTCTGCACCATCTGCGGCAACCCCCACGTACCAAGCGAGGTCAATACAATAACGCCTAACAAATTTAACGGATCCGTTCCCAAAATCGAAGTAAACGCTCCGATCTGCCCCTGCGTAGCCGCCACGTCGCTTGGAATCTCGGATAGCTTTTCTATTGCAGCAGACAACCCGCCCTGTCCATTCAAAACGGAAACGATAATGGCCACAATGCCTGCCAGCATAATAATACCCTGGATAAAATCGTTTATGGCCGTCGCCATATAGCCGCCCAAAATAACATAGATGCCCGTCAAAGCCGCCATCACAATAACGCAGACGCTATACGGCACATCAAATGCCATCCCAAACAACAGCGAAAGGCCGTTAAATACGGAAGCCGTATAGGGAATCAAAAAGATAAATACAATCGCCGACGCCGCAAGCTTTAACGCTTTGCTGTCAAAACGCTTCCCAAAAAAATCCGGCATCGTAGAAGAGGACAGATGCTGCGTCATCATTCTGGTTCGTTTGCCCAATACCATCCATGCCAGCAAACTGCCAATTACCGCATTTCCAATTCCTACCCAGGTTGTCGCCATACCGTATTTCCATCCGAACTGTCCTGCATAGCCGACAAAAACAACTGCCGAAAAATAAGACGTCCCATATGCAAACGCCGTAAGCCAAGGCCCCACATTCCTGCCGCCCAATACAAAGCTTTCTACGTTTGCCGCGTGTTTACGGGAATACACGCCGACGCCAACCATCACCAAAAAGAAAATGACGAGTAATAATACTTTTAGCAACATAACCCATAACCTCCTGGAATTTTACTCATCCACTTTAAAGCGTTACGCTTTAACGCGTCAACGCGTTTGTGTAGACTCATGTATTATTACACAAATGTCACATTCTGTCAACTGATAATTCACAAGTTCTAACGAATAAAACTGGTTTTTTCTCCATATTCATTTTGTGGAAATTCAATCCCCTGACTTTTTCCAGCTTCTATACATTGTAACAGCCACGCCATATTTCTTCCCAGATTACGCATCACCTGAAGGCCTTCTCGATCCTGTTTCACCTCCGCGGGACAATTGCCATGCACCATATTCCAGTATGAAGAAGCGACAACAGGCATTTCCGCAATGGTAAAATATTTATTGAGGACGTCCACCGAAGCGGTTGTGCCCGCTCGCCTGGCCGAAGCAATCGCTGCGCCGGGTTTATGTGCAAATGCGCTTTTTCCCGCATAAAACATCCGATCCAAAGCGCTCAATATCCGGCCCGACGGATGCGCATAATAGACGGGCGTCCCAAATACAAAACCATCCGCCTCCTTTGCCTTTCCAATCACTTCATTGATGCTGTCTTTATCAAAAATACAGCCTTCCCATTTTGTATTACACTGCCCACAACCGATACAATCCCGCACCGTCCCTGCGCCCAGCCAAACAATTTCCGTATGTACGCCTTCCTGCTCCAAAACCTGCGCCACCTCCGCCAAAGCCGTATAGGTACAGCCAGCCTGTTTCGGACTTCCATTCACCAATAAAACTTTCATTTACGTTACCTCCGAATTATTTTTTTCTTTTAGATTATATTTCCAAAATACCTCTCCGGCAATATTAAATATTCTCTTTCAGACGAAAAAATGCTAAAATAATAACGTAAAGGAGGGATGCCATGAAAAATTTTACCTATTATACCCCGACAAAAATCCTGTTTGGCAAGGATACAGAAGCTATGCTTGGCGAACTGCTGCGGGAATTTGACGCCACCAAAGTACTGCTCCACTATGGATGCGGCAGCGCAAAACGTTCCGGTTTACTCGACCGCATAGAGGGACTGTTAAAAGCGTCCGATATTGCATACACCTCCCTTGGAGGAGTAAAACCAAACCCAAGGCTTTCACTTGCGCAAGAGGGCGCAACACTTTGCAAAAAAGAAAAGGTAGATTTTATTTTGGCCATTGGCGGCGGCAGCGTCATTGATTCTGCCAAAGCGATTGGATACGGCGCTGTCAACTCCGGTGAAATTTGGGATTTTTACGAACGCAAACGCCAACCCAAGGCCTGTTTGCCGATTGGTTGCATCCTGACGATTGCAGCCGCAGGCAGTGAAATGAGCGACTCGTCCGTGATCACCAACGAAAATGGTTGGCTTAAACGCGGCTGTCACAGTGATTTTAGCCGCTGCAAATTTGCAATATTAAATCCTGAATTAACTTATAGCCTTCCCGCATACCAGACGGCAAGCGGCTGTGTGGATATTCTCATGCACACCATGGAACGCTATTTTAATCAGGAAGACAATATGGAAATCACCGACGGCATCAGTGAACATCTCATGCGCACCGTAATGCAATGCGCTAAAATATTAACATATGACCCTGCCAACTATAAAGCCAGAGCTGAAGTCATGTGGGCAGGCTCTCTTTCGCACAACGGCCTGACTGAATGCGGCACAGGATACGGCGATTGGGCGACGCACCAGCTCGAACATGAATTGAGCGCTATGTTTGACGTGGCGCACGGCGCCGGCCTGTCTGCTTTATGGTGCAGCTTCGCTAGATATGTCTGCCGCAATCACCTGCGCCGATTTGCCCAATTTGCAATCCAGGTGCATCAAATCCATACTCCTGCGCCGCTATCCGCATTAAATAACGAAGCTCTGGAGACGCTTGCTCTTGCAGGCATTGAAGCTATGGAACATTTTTACCGTTCCATAGATATGCCTACTTCTATACATGAGCTTGGCATCGATCTGACTGATGAACAAATCAACATTCTTGCCGAAAAATGCAGTTTCGGACAAACCAGAACCATCGGCGTTATCAAAAAATTACATAAATCCGATATCGCCGCAATCTATAGAGCCGCCAAATAGCGGCCCGGAAAGAGAGGAATTATGATATGAAAACCATTCAAACCACCCAAGCTCCGGGGGCAATCGGCCCTTATTCACAGGGTTATAAAGCCAACGGTTTTATCTTTACATCCGGACAAATTGCCATCGCGCCAGAAACCGGAGAAATTGCAGAAGGAATCGCGGCCCAGACAGTGCAATGCTGTAAAAATGTCGGCGCTATTTTAGAAGCCGGCGGTTCCGGGTACGAAAAAGTCATCAAAACCACCTGTTTTCTTGCAAATATGGATGACTTTTCCACTTTTAATGAAATTTATGCAAAATATTTCACCTCAAAACCCGCCAGAAGCTGCGTCGCCGTCAAAGAACTTCCCAAAGGCGTACTCTGCGAGGTAGAGGCCATCGCGCTACAATAACCTGTCAAACATTCCGTTTCAGTAAAATAAACGCGCAGCCGTCTCAATCAAGACAGCTGCGCGTTTATCCCTATCCCGATTATTCGGATACAACTATGCCCCTGTTTTTACAATAAATCAAAATCGCCTGTTCCACAAATTCTGCCGTGCCATCTCCGCCCGCTTGGTCGATATTATCTTTCATACGTTCATCCGCTACATATAGTTTCCCTAGTCCATACAGAATTTCATCCGTACAATGATAATAATGCTCTGTAATCAATACCTGTAATTCTCTTATTTTATCCTGCACATTCTGCTCGTCAGGCATACACTTACGAAACATACCGATCTCAGCAAACAGCAACCGCATTTTTTCTGCCGCATTTTTCATCTCTGTATCCGTCCTTCCATTGATTCTTTCCATACATTCCCCATATGCTTTCGTTGCGCCCCATTTTTCTCTGACCTCCTCTGCATATTGCTCCATTTCCTCTTTATGAAAAGCTTTAAAATCCATGATATCCACTCCCTCCTTTTGAATTTTACGCGCATAAACAATCAATTCCTCTATATGCTTACGTCGCAGTTCCAACAATTTAATTTGTTGTTCCAACGCTTTATTTGCGTCAAATAATGGATTATTAAGTATCGCTTTAATTTCCTTCAAAGGAAATTCCAGTTCCCGAAACATCAAAATATTTTGCAGTCGCTTCATAGCTGCTCTATCGTATAAACGATATCCTGCTTCGGTTATTTTTGTCGGCTTCAGCAAATCAATCGCATCATAATGGTGCAGTGCGCGAACGCTAACGCCGGATTGTTTGCTTACTTCCTTTACAGTTTGCATATCAAATTCTTTCCCATCCTTTCTGCTTGTTTTCTATCATTGTATACTATGACGTAACGTGAGAGTCAATCATAAAATACGCATATTTCTAATACAATTTTTTACTTGACATAATCTCGCCAAATCTATATAATGAACATTGTTCAATTTGAAAGAAGGTGATTTTTTGTATCAACCCATCACTTCCAAAGCAGATATTTTACATATTGGCAGAAAATTAATCCAAAAGCAGGGGTGGACGGCGCTCAATATTAGAACTCTTGCCGCTGCCTGCGGTGTTTCCATTGGTTCCATCTACAATTACTATCATTCCAAATCGGATCTGACTGCCGCAATTGTTGAAAGTATCTGGCAAGAAATATTTTCTTTACCAGACAATCCTAAAATATATAACAATTTTTTGGATTTTGTTGCATGGGCATTTGAACGTATAAAACAGGGCGATGAAAAATATCCCGGATTTTTCACATTACATTCTATATATTTTACCGGTTCCGACAAAGCATTTGGACAAGAGCTTATGGCACAGTCCTGGCAGCACATCAAAGATCAGCTATATCATGTTTTAATCAATGACACCTGTGTGCGTTCTGACATTTTTGACTCTAATTTTACACAACGGCAATTTACGGAAATTCTGTTTTCGCTTATTCTTTCCGCATTGCTGCAGCGCAATTACGATTCGTCTGGAATATTGGGTATGATTCGACGAATCATTTATTGACCAAATATTTTCAAACAGCGGCCACTGTTTATCCATCCATATATCTTCTGCTTAGAAAGGAACACAAATTGATGAAAGTAAAAAAAAGAACGCTTTTACTACTTGCGTGTTTGGTTTGGACTACTGCCGGATGCAATGTTTTTCGCATTGGAATTTTAACTTATTCGGCTTATATTTCCATCTTTAACGTCATGCTGTCTATCGGCATATTTTTTATATTTCAAACATTTATATTTGGACGGTTATTGAGAAAACATACGGCAAGAATCCTGCATTATACAGAAGAATTTCAATTTTTTCTAAATTTTTTTGATTTAAAAGCATTTATCATTATGGCGATTATGATAGCCGGAGGAATTTATCTACGCATTTCTGGTCTTGCGCCTGACCATTTTATTGCTGTATTTTATTCTGGGTTAGGCGTGTCTTTAACATTGGCCGGAATACTTTTTGGCATAAATTATTATCAATATGCCAGTCTTGCTGCACAACAACACACACACAAAGGAGAAGAACCATGAAAAAACTTTTAAACGCTTCTATGGCCTATTTTATTTTAGCAATCGCTGCCGGTGTATTTTATCGAGAATTCACAAAATTCCATCACTATACCGGTGAGACTATGCTGCGATATGTCCATTCACACGTTTTTTCACTCGGAATGATTCTGTTTCTAGCGCTTGCTCTATTTTGCAATTCCACACATAACCTATGCCACAATCCAACCTTTCGGAAATTTTTTGTACTTTATAATATTTCCCTTCCATTTATGGCTTGTACTATGTTTGTGCGAGGCATTTTACAGGTTTTAAATACCGATATGACCAGAACAACCGACGCCATGCTTTCTGGCATTAGATCGGAAGAGCGTCG
>CAOJLW010000124.1 GCA_948438565.1 uncultured Lachnospiraceae bacterium
ACAGGCGAATGGCGCGTTAAAACTTGACAGTATTAGTTCAGAAGTTGTATTATTAGAGGAGGATTTGCTCATTACTATGACACAGGCGGAAGGTTATGTAACCGAAGGCGATCATGACGTGACGGTCGTTTTGGATGCCAATTTGACCGAAAACCTGATTGAAGAAGGATTTGTCCGTGAATTGATTAGCAAGATCCAGACAATGCGAAAAGAAGCCGGGTTTGAGGTGATGGACAAGATTTTCGTATCCTATCAGTCCGGCGCTCCTATTGCCGGGATTTTTGAGAGGAACCAGGCTGTTATCCAGTCGGAAGTGCTGGCCAGTCAGATTACGACAGAAAAGCTGGGCGGATATGAAAAAGCATGGGACATCAACGGTGAGCATGTCGTTATGGAAGTCAAAAAACAGGCGTAAAGCAGATAACCAGGGGGCAACGCCCGGAATGGGGTTGCCCCCGCAATATGATTGCTTTTGGGATCTCTTTGCGTCTGATTTTATGAGTGTACATCATGTAAAAAAGGAGGAGCAGATTTGAAACAGGAAGTATTTGACAAGGAGCAGTTAAAGCAGGAAATCAGGGATCATGTACGCAAGCTTTACCGCAAGACTTTGGAGGAAGCCAACGAACAGGAGATTTTTCAAGCGGTATCCTATGCGGTCAAGGATGTTGTGATCAATCAGTGGATGGAGACGCAAAACAGTATGAAGAAACAGGATCCCAAGGTTGTATATTATATGTCCATGGAATTTTTGATGGGACGTGCCTTGGGTAATAACCTGATTAACCTGACTGCATACCAGGCGGTGGCAGAGGCGTTAGACGAGATGGGTTTGGATTTGAATGTAATTGAAGATCAGGAGCCGGATCCGGCTTTGGGGAACGGCGGCTTAGGACGGCTTGCCGCCTGTTTTATGGAATCCCTGGCTACGTTAGGCTATGCGGCTTATGGCTGCGGAATCCGTTATCGTTATGGTATGTTTAAACAGAAAATAGACAACGGTTTTCAGATCGAGGTGCCGGACAACTGGCTGAAAGACGGTTATCCGTTTGAATTGCGGAGACCGGAATATACCTACGAGGTCAAATTTGGCGGATATGTACGCGCCGTCAATACACCGGATGGCAGGGTGAAATTCCAGCAGGAGGGCTATCAGTCCGTCCGTGCCGTACCTTACGATATGCCGATTTTAGGTTACAACAACCATATGGTCAATACGCTGATTATCTGGGATGCGGAACCGACGGAATGCTTTGAACTGGATTCCTTTGACAAAGGGGATTACCACAAAGCCGTTGAGCAGGAAAATCTGGCCAGGAATCTGGTAGAAGTGCTCTATCCGAACGACAATCATATTGCGGGTAAGGAGCTTCGCTTAAAACAGCAGTATTTCTTTGTTTCGGCCAGTGTGCAGCGTGCAATTGCACGGTTTAAAAGGAATCATGACGATATCCATGATCTGCCCAAGAAAGTGGCGTTTCAGTTAAACGATACGCATCCGACCGTGGCTGTAGCGGAATTGATGCGTTATCTGGTGGATGAGGAAGAGCTGCAATGGGAAGAGGCATGGGAGATTACCACGCAGGTATGCGCCTATACCAACCATACCATTATGGCGGAAGCGCTTGAGAAATGGCCAATTGAGATTTTCTCCAGGTTGCTGCCGAGGATTTATCAGATTGTGGAAGAGATCAACCGTAGGTTTATTTTGCAAATCCAGGAGCGTTATCCGGGCGATAACAGCAAAATTGAACGTATGGCCATTATCTATAACGGGCAGGTAAAAATGGCGCATTTGGCCATTGCTGCGGGGCATTCGGTCAACGGCGTGGCTAGGCTGCACACGGAAATCTTAAAAAATCAGGAATTAAAAGATTTTTATGAGATGTATCCGAAAAAATTTAATAATAAGACGAATGGGATTACGCAGAGGCGTTTCCTACTGCACGGCAACCAGCTTTTAGCCGAATGGGTAACCAAATATGTGGGTTCCGAATGGGTAACCGATTTGAGCAGAATAGAAAAGCTGGCTCTCTATGCAGATGATGAAAAAGCACAGCATGAGTTTATGAATATCAAATATCAGAATAAACTTCGACTGGCAAAATATATCAAAGAGCACAATGGCATTGACGTCGATCCCAGGTCGATTTTTGACGTACAGGTTAAGCGTCTGCACGAATATAAGCGGCAGCTTTTAAATATCCTGCACATTATGTATCTGTACAATGAGTTAAAGGAGCATCCGGATCGTGAGTTTTATCCGAGAACCTTTATTTTTGGCGCCAAAGCGGCGGCCGGCTATAAGATTGCGAAGTTGACCATTAAACTGATTAACAGCGTAGCGGAAGTGATCAATAACGATCGGAGTATCCAAGGCAAGATTAAGGTGGTATTTATTGAAGATTACCGCGTATCGAATGCGGAATGGATTTTTGCCGCGGCAGACGTCAGCGAACAGATTTCTACGGCCAGCAAAGAAGCGTCCGGTACCGGCAATATGAAATTTATGTTAAACGGCGCGGTTACAATCGGCACGATGGACGGAGCCAACGTAGAAATGGCCGAAGAGGTCGGCAGGGACAATATGTTTATCTTTGGCATGAGTTCCGACGAAGTCATTATGCATGAAAAGAACAGGGATTATAATCCGATGCAGATTTTTAACAGCGATCAGGATATCCGCAAAGTTTTGATGCAGCTGATCAATGGTTTTTATTCACCGCAGAACAGCGAATTATTCCGGGAGCTTTACAACTCCCTGTTAAATACGCAGAGCACTAAATATGCCGACACGTATTTTATTCTGGCGGATTTCCACTCCTATGCGCAGGCGCAGAGTGAAGTGGAAGAAGCCTATAAAGATGAAAAGCGTTGGGCGAGGATGGCGATGCTCAATACAGCGCACTCTGGAAAATTCTCTTCGGATCGTACCATTCAGGAATATGTAGATGATATCTGGCATCTCGATCAGTTGAAAGTAGAATCCTAAATAGCAAAAGCAGACAATCAAAAAACAATCGATTGTCTGATTTTTTCGTTGTTTTTTATTTGATCCGACCGGATTTGGCCAAATCCAAATGCTGTATGGTGCCGCAGGAACCGTTTTCATAGAGGAAAATTCCGGTTTTTCGAACCAGTGCGTTGGTGGAATTGTCTTTTCCTGACTTTAAAGAAAAATCGGTCTGTGTATTTCCAAGGTAAATGGCGCCGACGCCTGCTTTGCCAAGCGCGCACAGTACGTCTTTGCCGGAGGCGTCTTTGGTCCAGATGACAAGTTGGTCAAATATGGGGTCGTTTTCATCGATCCAGCCGTTGCCGTCTGTATCATAGGCGGCAAGGTCAGAAAAGCCGTCCCCGCTCTGTGCGCCAAATAATTCCGAACCGTCGTTGATTATGCCGTCTCCATTTTTGTCAAGAGCCAAAAATCCGCTGCCGTAGGAGAGGTTGGAAATTTCATCCATAATTCCGTCCGCATCCAGGTCAAAATAAAATTTTTGATCGGTGACATTGGCGGAGCTGGCATTTAAGTTGATGACTAATGGATCGCAGAGAGCCGCCTGGTTTAACGCGGCGCCAAACGTCGCGCTGCCGGCGTAGGCTTCTTCAAAAGAGCGGCTCATCGTCAGGGAAAGGTTAAAATCAATTTCGCGTCCGTCTGTCGTCTTGACGGCGCCTTTGGTGGAAAAGGTCGTCGCTTCCTGTTCCGATTGGTAGGAGCTTTCCGTATAGCTGCCCCCAAACGGTTGCGTAAAGCTGGAGGACGGCTGGCCAAAACCGCCCATCAGGCGGCTGCGCAGGCTGTCCCTGCCAAATAAGATCCGCAGCAGGTAGCTTAACGATTGTTGTTGTATCGTATACATATCCGGAACCTTCCGTTGCATGGATACCGGATTGCCGATGCTTTGCGCTTGTGTAAATTCATTAAAAACATCTTCGCCGGAATCGTTGGCAAAGGATTGTCCGTGGTGGCTTGAGGATGATGTTTCACTGTAGTGTTCCATAGTCTGTATATTGCTGTTTTTAATAAACCCTCCTCCCCATACAGAGAGTGAGGAGGAAGCAGCCGATGTGCGTTCATAACTCCTGCGTGATGTCATAGCTACATTGCTGGATTGTATAATCACGTATTCCCCTCCTATCTAAAATTAAAGCAAAAAAAGCGGCAAACTTAAGAAAATCCGTTTTCTTAAATCTGCCGTCCTTGGTCCCATTAAGATATTTGAATGCATTCAAGCTATATATCGGAAAAATCTGGAGATTGCTTAATAGCGGAACGCGTGATATTTTTTTGGAATAGGATCAGGCCTACGACGCCAAGAATGATGGATAGAAGCAAAAAAACCATGGAGTAGACAGGGTTGGTATATAGGGCGCCGTCCGTTGGGATTAAAACACCCCAGCCGTTGTAAAGGATATGCAAAAGAATCGGCAGGCCGATGCCGTTGTCCCGGCCGCAGATATACCCCAAAAACAGTCCCAGGAAAAATGCGTAAATCCCCTGAATGAGATTCAGATGGAATACGCCGAATAAAAATGCCTGCAGCAGATTGGCCGCCCAGAACGGGAGGCTGCGTTTGGCGGATGAAAAAATAACGCCGCGGAACGTCAGTTCTTCTGCAATCGGCCCTAAAATGACGGCATATAAAATCAGAGGCAGAGAAGGCTGGCCAGAAAGGCCCGCGCTTTCCATTAACTGGATATAGAACTCCATCCACCAAGGGAAAAAGCTGGCGGACAGGCTGGCTAAAAATCCGGATACAATTTGTAAACCCGGCACCAACAGGATCAGGCTGATGATGAGAGCGGGGTTACGCAGACGGGAAAAAGACTGCCGCAAGTCCTTGCCAAATTGTTTGAAATACCAAAATCCAAACAGAAGGATGCCGCAGGACGCATAGAGGATGGAAATGATCGTGCTAAAGGCAGTGGTTTCGGATAAGGTGACAAACTGCGCCATCAGATCGGCGGACGAGATTTTTGTGCCGGAGAGGATATTGGAAAAACAAATCTGCATCAGGCAAAAGCCGATGGCGGGGAGAACTACGATAAATTGCAGGCAAAGCGTAACAAGCAGCGGTAAAAAGCAAAAGAAAAAATATCCGACTTTTTTCATAGTATGGCTCCTTTGGTATGATGAATAATTGACTATATCCGTATTGTAACATATGCCAGAAAAAGGCGCAAATCGTAAGTTGTCAAAAAAAACATGAAAAAGAAAACCTTTTTTGTTTGTTTTAATCGTTGCATTTTGACACATAATTCCTTATAATACATAATACTTATTTTTTTGAGTTCGGAAAGCCAAAAAAGTTGACAGGATTGGGTGGTGATGGCATGGCAGATCTATCTGCAGAGAAGTTGGAACAAATCGAAAAAGAGTATCACAGCATGGATGACAATATTCGTGAGACGCAGGATTTTGAAGAGCCGGAGAAATTGTATGGGGAGTTGATTGCAAGCATCCGCAAATATCATCCTTCGGCAGATATCACCATGATTGAAAAAGCCTATCGGATTGCAGACAAAGCGCATCAGGGACAGGCGCGTAAATCGGGGGAGCCATATATTATCCATCCGCTTGACGTGGCTATTATTTTAGCAGAACTGGAATTAGACAAAGAAACGATTGTGGCCGGACTTTTACATGACGTGGTCGAAGATACGGTTATGACGGATGAAGAGATCAAATCGGAATTTGGCGCGGAAGTTGCCCTTTTGGTGGACGGCGTGACCAAGCTGGGACAGCTTGCCTACGAAGCGGATAAAGTGGAGGTACAGGCGGAGAACCTTCGAAAAATGTTTTTGGCTATGGCCAAGGATATCCGCGTGATTTTAATTAAGCTGGCGGATCGCCTGCACAATATGCGCACATTAAAATACATGAGGCCGGAAAAGCAAAAGGAAAAAGCGAGGGAAACGATGGATATCTATGCGCCGATTGCAAGGCGCCTGGGGATTTCCAAGCTCAAAATTGAATTGGACGATCTGTCTTTAAAATATCTGGAGCCGGAAGCGTATTATGATTTGGTGGAAAAGGTAGCTCTCCGTAAAAGCGCCAGAGAAGAGCGCGTGGCGGAACTGATGGACGAGGTGAAGATGCATATGCAGGAAGCCGGGATTTCAGCAGAGGTGGACGGTCGCGCCAAGCATTTTTTCAGCATCTACAAAAAGATGGTCAACCAGGATAAGACGGTGGATCAGATTTATGATTTATTTGCCATTCGTATTCTGGTGGATTCCGTTATGGACTGTTATGCAGCGCTGGGCGTCATCCATGAGCTTTATAAACCGATTCCGGGACGTTTTAAGGATTATATAGCTATGCCAAAGCCCAATATGTACCAGTCGCTGCATAC
>CAOJLW010000125.1 GCA_948438565.1 uncultured Lachnospiraceae bacterium
GGGATTTATGTTTCCCGGAAAGATCCGATTGGAAGCGAAGTCGTAACGACTTTTGATATCCGTATGACGCGTCCCAATTTTGAACCGGTAATGAATACGGCAGAGGTACATACGATTGAGCATTTAGGAGCGACTTTTTTAAGGAACCATACAGAATACGGCGATAAGACGGTCTATTTTGGCCCCATGGGTTGCCGGACAGGCTTTTATCTGATTTTGGCAGGCGATTATGAGTCCCGGGATGTGTTAGAACTCATCAAAGAGATGTTTCTTTTTATACGGGATTATCAGGGTGAAGTGCCGGGAGCGGCGGCAAGGGACTGCGGCAATTATTTGGATTTAAACCTTTCAATGGCAAATTATTGGGCGAAAAAGTATTATGACGAAGTGTTGTGCAATATCACGGATGAACGTCTGCAATACCCGGAATAGGAGGCTATCATGTTAGAAGTAGGGATACAAGGCTTTGCGGAGCTTACGGTGACGCAAAAAGAGACGGCGACGGAACAAAAAAGCGGAACCTTGCAGGTTTTTGCAACGCCGGCCATGATTGCTCTGATAGAAGAGACGGCGTGGAAAAGCGTGGCGAAAGAATTAGAGGAAGGCTGCGCGAGCGTAGGCACAAGTCTAAACATCCGTCATCTGTCCGCAACTCCGGTGGGCATGAAGGTCTCCTGCCGTACCAAGCTCCAAGAGGTGGACGGCAGAAGGCTTGTATTTGAAGTTTCGGTAGAGGACGAGTCCGGCAAGGTGGGCGAAGGAATCCATGAGCGCTTTATCGTCCAATCGGAGCCGTTTCAAAGAAAAGCGGATGCAAAAAAGACACGCTAATTATGTTTGTCCCAGTGCAGGGAACATGCGACCGCTTTTTTCCACATTTTGATTTTTTCGGCGCGTTCCTCGGGCGTAAGCGTCGGAAGGAACGTTCGGTCTTTGATCCAGTTTTTGGCCGCTTCTGTGGGATCCGCCCAGTAACCGACGGCAAGGCCAGCAAGATATGCCGCTCCCATAGCGGTGGATTCTACACAGGCAGGGCGGTTGACCGGGGCGCCGCTGATATCGGCCTGCATTTGCATCAGCAGGTTGTTGGCGCTGGCTCCGCCGTCTGCCTTTAATGCCGAAAGCGCGATGCCGGAATCCGCTTCCATAGCTTCCAGGACGTCGTTGACCTGATAGGCCAATGATTCTAATGTTGCCCGGATAATATGATATTTATTGACGCCGCGGGTCAGACCGACAATGGTTCCCCGCGCGTAGGGATCCCAGTATGGGGCGCCCAATCCGGTAAATGCCGGTACGACATAGCAGCCGTTGGTATCGTTGACTTGTCTTGCCATATATTCGGAGTCGGAAGAAGATTCCATCCACTGCATTTCATCGCGCAGCCATTGAATGGAAGCTCCGGCAATAAAAATAGAACCTTCCAGGGCGTACTGGACGCTGCCGTTTAGTCCCCATGCGATCGTGGTCACAAGTCCATTTTTGGAAAAAACGGGTTTTGTGCCGGTGTTCATAAGCAGAAAGCATCCGGTGCCATAGGTGTTTTTGGCTTCTCCCGGTTGGAAACAAGTCTGCCCAAAGAGAGCCGCCTGCTGATCGCCAGCCGCCCCGGCAATAGGGATTGGGCCGCCAAAATAACACGGATTGGTTTGGCCATAGAGATAGCTGGACGGCTTTGGAGTCGGGAGCATGGATTTGGGGATATTTAATTCAGCCAAAATTTCATCGTCCCAGGTTAGAGTGTGGATATTGAACAGCATCGTCCGGGATGCATTGGAATAATCTGTAACGTGCGCCTGACCCTGTGTCAGTTTCCAGATCAGCCAGGTGTCGACAGTCCCAAATAACAGGCTGCCGTTTTCGGCTTTTTCCCGTGCGCCTGCCACATGATCCAAAATCCATTTGATTTTTGTGGCGGAAAAATAGGCGTCGATGATCAGGCCGGTTTTTTGGCGGTAACTATCCGTCAGACCTTTAGCTTTTAACGCGTCGCAGGTATCGGCTGTCCTGCGGCATTGCCATACAATGGCGCGGTAAATGGGGACGCCGGTATCTTTGTCCCAGACAACGGCCGTTTCGCGCTGATTCGTGATGCCGATTGCGGCGACGTCGGATGCGTGCGCGCCGATATTGGCCATGGCGGCCTGGGCGACTTCCAATTGCGTGGACCAGAGTTCTTCCGCGTCGTGTTCTACCCATCCTGGCTTCGGGTAATACTGCGTAAATTCTTTTTGTGCAACGCTGCACAGTTCTCCCTTATGATTGAATAAAATACAGCGGCTGCTGGTTGTTCCGGCGTCGAGCGCCATAATATATTGAGCCATAGTAATCCCTCCGTTTCTGATGTCTTTGTATCTGAGCGTACAGGGCGTTTTTTTCATGATAGCATATGTGCGTGTGTGCGATCAAGCTGGCGTCAGCGTTTGGATGAGCGACAATGCACATTTTGTAAACAGTCCGTTTGCAGCCGGTGATCGTTTCTAAATTTCTTTTTTCTAGGGTCGCCTTATGCGCGATATATGGCTAAGCTTTTTAAATCAAATATGGAACTCCAGACGGTTTCAAAGTCCGGCTCGTGATCATTTTGACACATAAAACCGTAATCGCCCTGTAAAAGCTGTTTGATAGTTTCGATGTAATCATCCCGGATACGTTCCGAGGCAAAGCTGTCCATTACAACACGATATTGCTGATAGGAATCATAATCCTTGCCCACCGTATCGTCATACGGTTTCATGGGCTCGGATAGAAAACGATTGACCGTGCAAACGATCCTGCCGTGGTCAAATATTTCTGTTCTCCGAATGCGCCTGTATCTTTTTAAGATTTGTCATGACGAATGTCATTGCAACGGCGAGTCCATGCTCGTTGAGACCTTCCTTTCCATTAATAAAAGAAGAAGTGGTAATCTGAAATCTATTTCCGTTTTTGGGAGCATAGAGTTCGCTGATGCTTCTGTCTCGCAAATAGGGCGGCAAATCATTATTTCTGCCGCAGATCATTCTGCTTCCTTTGGAATAGGAAAAGGCGGTGCAGCCTCGAATCTCGACAGTTGTTTTTTGTAAACGACAGAGCGTGCGTCTCTTTGTCTGCTGCGGGTTTTGCTTTTTATCCATGGCATTGCCTTTGTCGAATTTTCAAATGGCTGCAACGCTTATTGTGTATATGGAAGCTTATCCGTATTTGAACATGGTAAGATTTTGTGTCATAATAGAAAAAATTTTATTACATAAGGAGGCATTCCATGGAATTCAATCAAAAAACAGCCGAACAGGCATTGGAACAGGCGTCGCAATCCAATCCGGGGCGTTGGGTTGAGCATTCCCGTTATGTGGCGATGGCTTGTCAGAATATTGCTGCACGCTGTAAGGATTTATCGGCCGATTGGGCCTATCTTTTGGGGTTGCTGCACGATATCGGACGTTATGCAGGGGTCAGCCAAGAAAAGCATTTAATTGACGGGTATCGTTATTGTATGGAGCGGGGATGGGAAAAAGCCGCGCAGATTTGCATTTCTCATGCATTTATGATAAAGGATATCGAGACGTCTATCGGTCAGTTTGATGTAAGCCGGGAAGATTATCTATTTATGAAGCAATTTTTGGAAACTGCCGTTTATGATGATTACGACAGACTGGTGCAGCTGTGCGATGCATTGGCGTTACCGACCGGCTTTTGCCTCTTGGAAAAACGGTTTGTCGATGTGACGCTTCGTTATGGGATGCATCCGGCAACCGTCAGACGCTGGCGGAAAATTCTGGAATTAAAAGAGTATTTTACCGAACAGGCTGGCTGCCCTATCTATGAGCTGCTTCCGGGCGTTGTCGAAAATAGCTTTCGTTAAAACAACCAGAACACATACTATCCTATTGACTTACTGGGAAAACCAGGATACAATAAACGGATAGAATACAGACATCGGTTACAGGAGGCACATTATGAGGATTTCGACAAAAGGACGTTATGCGCTCCGTCTCATGCTGGACATTGCCATGAACGACGCTATGGAGCCGGTACGGTTGAAGGATACGGCGAAAAGGCAGGCGATTTCCGTAAAATATTTGGAGCAGATTATTTCTCTGCTGGTTCGTGCAGGGTATGTGAAAAGCATCCGGGGGCCGCAGGGAGGATACCGTCTGACAAAAAAACCGTCGGAGTATACGGTTGGCATGATCCTGCGCCAGGTAGAAGGAAATATGGTTCCGGTAGCCTGCCTGGAGGAAGGGGCGGCAGAGTGTGGGCGAAAGGGGACGTGCGTAACGCTTCGGATATGGAAAGAGCTGGATCAGGCGATGCGCGGAGTGATTGATAACTATACGCTTGCAGATCTAATGGCCTGGCAGGAGGAGCAGGGCAGCGATTATGTGATTTAAATAATTTTCCAGAAATACAGTTTATATGCTGTATACGCAACGAAAGACCGCAAAGAAAAAATACTTGACAATTCCTTTTTTTGGGATTATAGTACATATAAATCATATTAAAATTATAGGAATAGTATGAAAGATAAAAATAGAAAGGATCACAGTATGGCGAAGATTTATCAGGGAGTTCTGGAATTGATCGGCGGCACGCCGTTATTGGAGGCGGTGAATATAGAAAGGGACTATGGCTTGTATGCACGCCTTTTGTTCAAACTGGAATACTTAAATCCGGCCGGAAGCGTAAAGGACAGAATTGCAAAAGCCATGATTGAGGACGCGGAACAGCGGGGACTGCTGCGGGAGGGTTCGGTCATTATTGAACCGACTTCCGGTAATACGGGCATTGGTTTGGCATCCATTGCAGCCGTTAAGGGATACCGTGTGATACTGACGATGCCGGAGACTATGAGTGTCGAGCGCCGAAATATTTTAAAAGCGTACGGAGCGGAAATTGTCCTGACGGACGGAGCGCGGGGGATGAAAGGCGCAATTGAAAAAGCGCAGGCGTTAGCCAAAGAGCTGCCGGGCAGTTTTATTCCGGGGCAGTTTGAAAATCCTGCGAATCCCAAGATCCACAGGGCAACCACCGGGCCGGAAATCTGGACAGATTCCGATGGGGAAATCGATATTTTGGTAGCGGGCGTTGGAACTGGCGGAACCCTGACCGGCACAGGGGAATATCTAAAGAGTCAAAAGCCGGATATTAAGATCGTAGCGGTCGAACCGGCTGCTTCTCCGGTTTTATCTCAGGGCAAGGGAGGGGCGCATAAGATCCAGGGAATCGGCGCTGGATTTGTGCCAGAGGTTTTGAATACGGCGCTTTATGATGAAGTGTTTGCCGTAGAACATGAGGATGCCTTTGCCTTTGCCAAAGAAATAGCGCATAAAGAAGGGATTTTGGTCGGGATTTCGTCCGGCGCTTCGGCGTATGCCGCCATCAAACTGGCAAAACGGGAGGAATGTAAGGGCAAGACCATTGTGGCTATATTGCCGGATAGCGGCGATCGTTATTATTCCACGCCGTTATTTATAGAATAGACCGGATCGTTTAGCGCGTTACCGGGACAAATTTGACAGGAGGATACGATGGATGGGCAAAAAATTGAGCAGGCAGGACAGAAAGTTAAAATTTGAAACGATGCAATTACATGTAGGGCAGGAAAATCCGGATCCGGCTACGGATGCGAGGGCGGTTCCGATTTACCAGACTTCTTCGTATGTGTTTCACAATTGCGATCATGCTGCTGCGCGGTTTAATCTGACGGACGCAGGCAATATCTACGGCAGGCTGACCAATCCGACCGAGGATGTTTTTGAACAGAGGATAGCGGCGTTGGAAGGGGGCGTGGCGGCTCTGGCGGTGGCTTCCGGTGCGGCAGCCGTTACGTATACGATTCAGAATCTGGCCCAAAACGGGGATCATATCGTGGCTGCAAAAAATATTTATGGCGGGACATATAATCTTTTGGAGCATACGCTGCCGGAATATGGGATTGCTTCTACTTTTGTAGAACCGACGGCAGAGGCGTTTGAGGCGGCTGTTTTGGAAAATACGAAAGCGCTTTATATAGAAACGCTTGGCAATCCCCATTCGGATGTGACGGATATAGAAGCGATAGCCGAAGTGGCGCATCGTCATAAGATTCCGCTGGTGGTGGACAATACGTTTGCAACGCCTTATCTGGTACGTCCGATTGCATATGGCGCGGATATTGTAGTGCATTCGGCGACGAAATTTATCGGCGGCCATGGGACGGCCATTGGCGGCGTGATAGTGGACGGCGGCGGATTTGACTGGGAGGCAAGTGGAAAATTTCCGTCCCTGACCCAGCCAAATCCGAGCTATCATGGGATTTGTTTTACAAAGGCTGCGGGAACGGCGGCATTTGTGACAAAGATCCGCGCTAT
>CAOJLW010000126.1 GCA_948438565.1 uncultured Lachnospiraceae bacterium
CCACTTTGCTGTTAATGATACAACCGCTGGCTACCAGGCTGTTGCGCACATCGGAACCCGTATTATATTTTGCCGGCGGAAGGTCGTCAACTTTTGTGGCAATCTTTGGTTCATCCCGGAAAAAGAATGTCCGAACCTCCGGTTTCAGGAAATCCATATTGGTCTTGTAATAAGAATCAATCGATGCAATATTGCTCCAGTAGGTCTTTAATTTATATCCATAGATGCGTTTCAGATTTTTATAACGGATCAGAATATCGGATACAAAATCATAACGCTCTTCCTGCGCACAGTGCTCCAGCATTTCAATCAGCTGACGCCTGCGGATAATATAGATCCCAGTAGAGATGGTATTGGAATTGGCCATCATCGGTTTCTCTTCAAATTCCATCACTCTGGAATCTTCGTTCATACGGACAACGCCGTAACGGCTCACGTCCGAACCTGCCGGCATATCTCTGCATACAATCGTGATATCCGCTTTCTTTTCAATGTGGTATTCCAGCAATTCGTGGTAATCCACTTTATAGATACAGTCGCCGCTCGTGATAATCACATACGGCTCATGACGTCTTTTTAAGAAATCAATATTTTGGTACATAGCGTCCGCCGTACCACGATACCACCAATTATTTGACGCGGTCACAGTCGGCGTAAAGATATACAGGCCGCCCTGTTTTCTTCCAAAATCCCACCATTTAGCGGAACTTAAATGTTCATTTAACGATCTTGCATTATACTGTGTCAACACTGCGACTGTGTTGATGTTGGAGCTGCTCATATTACTCAGCGCAAAATCAATACAGCGATAACTGCCGCCGACCGGCATAGCCGAAACTGCCCTGCGGCTTGTCAACTCCTGCATACGGTTACTGTTGCCGCCTGCCAGAATAATCCCTAATGCCTTCATTTGTCCTCACCTGCCTTAATAATATATTCTCCTCCGGCGAGTACGCCATCCGGATAGTCCTCTTGCGTGGTCACACCGGAGATTGCCGTATTCTTGCCGATTTTCACTTTGGATGGTATTATGGAATATTCTCCAATGGTAGCCAGGCCAAATGCATAGACCTTGTCATTTAGCTTGCTCTGCGCTTCTTCTCCAACTCCGATTTCCACTTCGTTGCCGATTTCACATTCTTCGGCAATAATAGCCTTATTAACCGAACAATCGTCACCTATCTTTGTCTCTTTCATAATGATGGAATCCCTAACCACCGTCCCTTTGCCGATCACTACGCCGGCGCCAATGACAGAATTATAAACTTGGCCAAAAATTTCCGCGCCTTCGCCGATAATACTCTTTTCAATCACCGAATCCGACGAAATATACTGCGGCTCCACATTATCTATCTTGGTATAGATCTTCCAATATTCTTCATATAGGTTAAACTCCGGAATCAAATCCACCAGCTCCATATTGGCTTCCCAATAGGATCCCAGCGTCCCCACATCCTTCCAATAGCCATTGTACTCATAGGCAAACAGCCTTTCTTTGCGCTCATGGCAATACGGAATAATATGCTTGCCGAAATCACAATTACTCTGATCCTTCATGGCAATCAACGCATCCCGGAGCACACTCCACGTAAAAATATAAATACCCATAGATGCCAGGTTGCTCCTTGGATTTTCAGGTTTTTCTTCAAACTCCAGGATCTGCTTTTCTTCATTGGTAATGACAATGCCAAAACGGTTTGCTTCTTCGATTGGCACTGGCATAGCCGCTATGGTAACAGCCGCATTATGCTCCTTATGGAAATCAAGCATCACCTCGTAATCCATCTTATAGATATGATCTCCCGACAGGATCAATACATACTCAGGATTGTAAGATTCAATATATCCTAAATTTTGGAAAATTGCATTTGCCGTTCCGGAATACCATTCGCTGCTGTCGCTCTTCTCATATGGCGATAAAACGGTTACTCCCCCATGATTGCGATCCAAATCCCACGGGATCCCAATCCCGATATGGGAATTCAGCCGAAGCGGCTGGTACTGCGTCAAAACCCCCACCGTATCAATCCCGGAATTGATACAGTTGCTCAATGGGAAATCAATAATGCGATATTTTCCCCCGAATGCCACCGCCGGCTTTGCAACATTGGCAGTCAGTACCCCGAGCCGGCTTCCCTGTCCACCTGCTAATAGCATTGCTATCATTTCTTTTCGAATCATATCACTCACCTCTCGTCAACTTTCATTAATGGGATAGAAAAATTATATCATACTTATAATTTTTTGTACATTATTTTTAACAAGGAATTCTCACTTTTTTGTAATAATTTGTTTATTTTAACGAAATTATGGTAACTGTTTTTTATTTTTATAAAAAAACCGGCTTGCAATTTGCAAAATACCGATTGTCGGTTATAATATAAGATAAGAAATTAAAAAGATTGGACAGGTAAACCACTATGTATCAAATTAATTTTGCGCAACCAATCCACATTCACTTTATCGGCATCGGCGGCATCAGCATGAGCGGACTGGCTGAAATACTCTTAGAAGAAGGTTTTACAGTCTCCGGATCCGATTCTGCCATGTCGCCGCTTACCAATCAGCTTGCCGCAGCGGGAGCCTGCATCTCTTGTCCGCAATCTGCCGCAAATATTACGAATGATATTGACGCCGTCGTCTATACGGCGGCTATCCATGAGGATAATCCGGAATTTGCAGCTGCCAAGTCCATTGGCCTTCCCATGTTGAGCAGAGCCGAGCTTTTGGGTCAGATCATGTCCCACTATCCCTCATCCATTGCCGTTGCTGGAACCCATGGCAAAACGACGACCACCTCCATGCTTGCCCAAATTCTGCTTGCCGCAGACACCGATCCGACGATTTCTGTCGGAGGGATCTTAAAAGCCATCGACGGCAATATCCGAATTGGGCATTCCGGGGTATTCCTGACGGAGGCCTGCGAATACACCAATAGCTTTTGGGAGTTTTTTCCAAAATACAGCCTGATATTAAATATTGAAGAAGATCATATGGACTTTTTTCATGATCTTGCGGATATCCGCGCCTCCTTCCGCAAATTTGCCGAAAATACCATTTCCGGCGGAACTATCATTATCAACGGGGAGATCCCTGATTTCCATGAAATCACGAACGGCCTTCCTGTTTCGATTGTCACCTATGGCCTTACGGATTCCTTTGACTACTATCCTGCCAATATCTCCTTTAACGAAACCGGCTGCGCCTCTTATATGCTGATGCGCCGGGATCAACCGCTTACCCCGGTCACACTTGCCATTCCCGGAATGCACAATGTCTCCAACTCCCTTGCAGCCATTGCTGCGGCCCTTGAATTGCAGCTTCCGCTTGCAGCCATCCAAAACGGTCTATCCCATTTTGCCGGCACGGATCGGCGCTTTCAGCCAAAAGGAGTTTTCGGGGACAACGTAACGATTATTGACGATTACGCGCACCATCCGACGGAAATCACGGCTACGCTAACGGCTGCCCGACATTATCCGCACAAACGGCTGATCTGCGTATTCCAGCCGCATACGTATTCCCGAACCAAAGCGTTCCTGCCCGAATTTGCACAGGCGCTCTCCAACGCCGATATGGTTGTCCTAGCGGATATCTACGCCGCGCGCGAGACTGACACCCTGGGCGTCAGTTCCATGGATCTCGTCAAAGCCTTGCAGGATCTTGGGACAGAAGTATGGTATTTTCCGTCTTTTTTGGAAATAGAAAATTTTTTACAAAAAAAATGTATAAACGGAGACCTGTTGATAACCATGGGAGCGGGAGACGTTGTAAAAATTGGAGAAGATTTAGTTATACACTGACTTATCCACATTATCCACATTTTAGCTGTCCATTTATGAACAATTAAAATGTGGATTTTTTTTATTTTTCCTCCTTTCCAAAAACCCGATTTTTCGGCCTGTCAAAAGTCCCAATACGTTTTATCCACATTATCCACAATTGCCTAACCCCTTGATTTTACTGGGTTTGTGACAAAATTAACCCTTTTCAATTTCAGGAACCCGTGCTATAATTTGGGAACAGACCACAAAGGTCGAAAAGAAGGAAAGAGGGCAATACTATGGCAAACATAACACTAAACGGCAGTGGATTACTACCTTCCACATGTGTCCCCAATATCTTCATAGACAAGTATATGACAAATGCCAACGGAGAATTCGTAAAAATTTATTTATATCTGCTCCGCTGCATGAGTCAGGAACGGCAAGCCTGTTCCATCTCGGAACTTGCGGATATTTTCGAACATACGGAAAAGGATGTGCTGCGCGCATTGGCCTATTGGGAAAAAATGAATCTGCTGCATTTGGAATATAATGCAAGCCATGAAGTATCCGGTATATCCCTCGGGCATTTAGACCAACAGACGTCGCACGCCCCTTCTCAAACACCCTCCGTAACAACGCCTGCGGCGGCGCATCCTTCCAAAGACGCCTATACAGTGGAACAAATGGAACAATTCCAGGAAGATGAAGCCGTTCAGGAGGTTTTATTTATTACGGAAAATTATCTTGGCAGGACATTAAATCCAACGGATATCCGTACCATACTCTACTGGTATGAGGGTTTGCATTTTTCTACAGATTTAATCGAATATCTGATAGAAACCTGCGTCAGCAACGGCCACACCAGTCTTCGCTACATGGAAAAAATCGCGCTTTCCTGGGCGGAAACAGGCATTTCTTCCGTTGCAGAAGCAAAAAAAGAGCACAGTATGCACCATCAGGACGCCTATGCCGTCATGAAAGCCTTTGGCATCAACGGCCGCAACCTGATTGCCGCAGAACTGACGGCTATCCAAAAATGGACAGGCTCCTATGCCATGTCCATAGAAATAATCAAAGAGGCCTGCCGGCGCACCATCCAGGCTACTGGCAAACCCAGCTTTGAATATGCCGATACGATTTTAAGCAATTGGCATAAACAGCAAGTACGCACTATGTCGGATATTGTCAAACTGGACGCAGCGCACAAAAAAACCCGCTCTGCCTCGAAAGTCCGGGAAACGGCTCAACATACTACGGCTGGAAACCGTTTTAATAACTTTCCACAAAGGGCTTATAATTATGAGCAATTAGAAAAACAACTTTTGAAAACTTCGCACTAACCATATAGGGAGATATACTATGCCGTTAAGCAATTCGCAATACGATACCATTATACGTGAATACAATGCCAAGCAGATCAAAAATCAGCATATGGTGGACGATCGCCTGAAAGAGGTCTATGACAAAGATGCGCGCCTCCAGGAAATCGACGACGCCATTTCTTCTTTTTCTCTGCTCCAGGCACGAAAACTACTAAATGGAGACACAAAAGCGTTGATCGAATTGCGTCACCGGCTTGTTGAATACAACCGGCAAAGGCAGGTTATCTTAAAAGAATTAGGGTACTCCGAAAAATACCTGGAACCCTCCTATGAATGCGCAGACTGTAAGGATACTGGCTACATCGGCAATGAACGCTGCCATTGCTTTAAACAGCGCGCCATCGACCTGGTCTATACCCAATCCAATATCCGCAGTATTTTAAAAGACGAAAATTTTGAAACATTTACCTATGACTATTACTCCGGTAAAGACAGCAATCCGGCCACCGGCCTGACTTCCTTAGAAACGATGCAAAATGCTGTCAGCGACTGCCGGAAATTCATCAGGGAATTTGATCTTGTTTTTTCTAACCTGTTCTTTTATGGAGACACGGGCGTTGGAAAAACGTTCCTTTCCAACTGCGTAGCTAAAGAACTGTTAGACACTGGGCATTCTGTCATTTATTTTACAGCGTTCCAATTGTTTGAAATATTTGAACGGAATACGTTCCGGCAGGCTGCCAACGAAGACATTATCAGCGCGCACCAGAATATCTTTGATTGCGATCTTTTGATTATTGATGACCTGGGTACGGAAATGCCAAATTCATTCACAATTTCCAAACTGTTTTTATGTTTGAATGAACGGATACTCCGCAGGAAATCTACCATCATTTCAACGAACCTGACGATCAACCAGGTTGCGGAAATCTATTCGGAACGGACGTTTTCCAGAATCTCCAGCAGCTATGTGATGCTCAAGCTGTTCGGCGACGATATCCGCATTCTAAAAAAGCTTCGATAACTATAGAAACAAACATATTTTATTTTGGGAGGATTTATATGGCAAACGATGAAAGATTATTACAGACACTTCCGACTGGCGCCCTCGGTTTGATTCCGTTGGAAAGCTTTCAGGAAATGGGGGATAAGGTAGACAAGCACCTGGTAAAATGGAGGGCGAAACGACAGCACGAGCTCTCCGATA
>CAOJLW010000127.1 GCA_948438565.1 uncultured Lachnospiraceae bacterium
TCCCATAAATCAACGTTTTGGTAACAAAAAATGAGGTAGTATTTGACACTACCGAGCATTGACAGGAGGGATAGAAATGGAGACGATTATCAGTTATCTGGACAATTTGTTCCGGAATTATCCGGATACCCCGCAAGTAAGGAAGGCACGGGAAGAGTTATTGGGGATTATGGAGGATAAATACCACGAATTAAAAGCGGAAGGCCGGCAAGAGCATGAGGTGATTGGCATCGTGATTTCCGAGTTTGGCAATATGGAGGAAATTGCGCCGGAACTGGGTGAAGCCAAAGTGGTATTAGAGAAAAGCGCGGTAAAAGAAAAAAAAGACGACGTGAAAACGATTCAAGTGAATTGGCCGCGGGCCGAGCAGTATTTGCACGATAAAGAAATTATGGGCATAAAGGTTAGTCTTGGCGTGTCGCTTTGTATTTTGTCGCCGGCGCCAAGCGTTATAGTGGAAACGTTGGCAAAAATCGTCGGTCTGCCCAGAGGACTTGCAGATAACTTGGGAGGAGTGAGTTTATTTTTTATGGTGGCTGCGGCGGTTGCATTGTGGATTACCACAGGGATTGCAGACAGCAAATACGATGATTGGAAAAAGAGCCGGATTGTACTGCATCAGGATGCAAAAGCAAACATTATGGCGCTGCGTGAAAAAACCGATCGGGAATTTGCAGTCAAATTGGCGGCCGGTGTAGTTTTATGCATTTTAAGTGTGCTCCCGCCGATGCTGGCGGATGGCATTTTTGCTGGAGGATCCTGGATCTGGATGGTGGACTTTTCTGCGGTCAGCTTGTTTTTATTGGTAGCGGTAGGCGTATTTTTGATTGTCAGCGCATCCGTTAAACATGATGCATATAAGAATCTGTTGGAAAAACAGGAAGTGAAAGAGAAAAAGACCAAAGGGGATCGATGGATTGGCATGATCGCTTCGCTTTATTGGCCGATTGTCACGGCTGTCTATCTGTTTTGGAGTTTTAGTACGAGAAATTGGGGATTTACCTGGATTATTTGGCCGGTCACGGGGATTGTGTTTGGAGGTATCAGCGGCGTAATCCATCAGATCTGTGATGCAGAGTAAAAAAAGCAATAAAAAAAGCGGGTGATGGGAATCGAACCCACGTATCTAGCTTGGAAGGCTAGTGTTCTACCATTGAACTACACCCGCTTGTGAAAAGTGCCCAGTTCCGGAATCGAACCAGAGACACGAGGATTTTCAGTCCTCTGCTCTACCAACTGAGCTAACTGGGCATTTCCTCACAGCAATATTGATCATACAGGAAGATGAGGGATCTGTCAAGGATTTTTTGGGAATTTGAGGGATAAATGTGGGAGAGGGGATATTCCAAAGGAAATTTATTCGCTTTAGCCTACGAAATTCCGGAAATATAATGAAAACCCAGGATAGCGACGCCCAATAGGATTAGGACAATTCCAGTAGCGCGGTTTAATGTGGCCGCGCTTGTTTGATTGGCAAATTTGGCGGCAATCCTGGCCCAAAGCAGTGTGGACGCCACATAGTAGATCAGGCAGGCAGCATCCGGCATACCTCCGATGGCAAAATGGCTGACGGCTCCGGTCAGAGCGGTAAAGGTCATAATAAATACGCTGGTTCCGACGGCAGTTTTTAATTCATATCCCAATACTCCGGTTAAGAGCAATAGCATCATCATACCGCCTCCGGCGCCGATGAAACCGCAGATAAATCCGACCATCATACCGCTGATGATGGAACGGATCCGTTGTCTGGAAGGGTTGGCGGTCTGCATGGATTCTTTGGCGGTCATAACGGGTTTTACAATAAATTTGACGCCGAGCAGCAGGGTCATAAACATAGAGAAATTACCCATGGTTGTATTGGGGACACGGCTGGCAATAAAGCTGCCAAACAGTGTAAATAATAAAACGGTGAGCATCATGACAAGTCCGTTACGGATCTCCAGGTTTTTATTTTTACCGTAGGTATAAGCGCTTACGGCGCTTGCCAGTACATCGCTTGCCAATGCAATGCCGACTGCTGCGGCGCTCATGCCGGCAAATCCAGTGCCGAGTCCGGCGCCAATTCCAGCGATAAAACAGATGATAAATTGGAACATGATGCGTATGCCTCCTGTTTTGTATGGATGGTCGTTTCTCTCGACGTATGCTTTTGTTTGCTGTGGGCGTTCTTGTCATATTAATCTTTACTTGAATTATTTTAAACGTTGATATCAACTGCTTTGTCATATATGAATTTGCATACAATAAAAACCTATGCTATAGTATACAGATGAGTGTAAAATTAGAAAAAGGAGGTTTATTATGGAAACTTGGTTACCAACCCCACAGGCAGTAAAAGAGGCTAAAGAGTCTCAAAAGGGGATGCATTGGGCGTTGGAGATTTTGGTCTTTGCCGCAGTGTTTTTAGTCTGCACGATTGCTCAGATTCTGTCCATAACCCCGATACAAATAGCGCTTTTATCGCGCGACGACGTCTATATGGACGCTGTGTCGTCCGGAGATATACAGCGTATAGCCGTAGCTCTGGAACAGGTGCTTGAGGCGGATATCTTTACGATACTGTCATTATTTACGACAATATGGATGATTGCGTTCGTTTTGTTATTTTGTAAACTGGTTCAAAAAAGGAAGATGCGCACGCTTGGTTTTGTAAAAGAAGGCGCCGCAAAAGCGTACATAACCGGAATTTTGATCGGGTTTTTGATGTTTTCCGTTGCAGTTGGGATCTGTGTGCTGACAGGTTCTATGACGCTTGTCGGTGTGCTGGATACGTTTCGATTGTCTACCTTTTTGCTGTTTGTGGCAGGTTTTATGATACAGGGTATGGCGGAAGAAGTTCTTTGCCGCGGCTATTTTATGGTGTCTTTAGGGCGCAGGTATCCGATGGCTGCTGCCATTGGACTGAACGCAGCGGCATTTGCAGCGCTGCACTTATTAAATCCCGGCATTGCGCCGTTAGCCGTCATCAATTTGATTTTATTTGGTATTTTTGCTTCGCTCTGTTTTGTCAAAACCGGAAATATTTGGCTGATTGGCGCGCTTCATTCTGTCTGGAATTTGGTGCAGGGAAATGTGTATGGCATCCAAGTCAGCGGCATGAAAACTTCTTGTACCGTATTTAGATTTGCCGCATCGGAAGGAAAGGAGCTGATACATGGAGGCAGCTTTGGTCTGGAGGGCGGCCTTGCGGTGACGATTGCGCTAATAGCAGGGATCGCAATATGTTGTTTATATAAAAAAAGAACGTCATATTAATTCATTGATATGTAAAATATAATTGACATAATGACAATTAAACCTTATAATGCAGATAGAGCAATCAAAAAAGCGGGAAAATGGGGAGAGTATTTATGTACAGTCACAGTGAATTTTATTGGATGGGAGTCGCTCTTGGGTTTTTATTCGTCATATCCATTCTGGCCTTGTTCAAATTTATGAAAAGAGATCGTCCCCTAAAATGTAAATACGATGAACGGCAGGAGCTTGTCCGCGGACGTGGATTTCGATATGCGTTTTTTGTATGGCTGATCTACGGTATATGGGATGTGTTTTTTGGTGAATCTTTGACTGTTCTGGCAGAGCATAGCATTATTACATTTTGTGGGATCTGTCTCGGGTGTTTTGTCTACGCGGCCTATGCGATTTGGAATGACGGATATTTTGCTTTAAATGAAAAACCTTGGAGAGTGGTTCTGGTATTTGTCGGCCTTGCTGTCGTTGATTTTGCCTTGGCGGGAATACAGATAGGGCGTGGGGATATGCAAAGAGACGGCAGGATTGCTATCTGTGCGACGAATTTGATTAGCGGAGTTACCTTGCTGATGGTTGTGGCTGTAGTTGTGGTAAAGAATCTTTATAAAAAAAGACAGGAGGACGGGGAGCTGTGAAGAACCTAAGGCTAAAAGCTGCACGGGCAAGCCTGGATTTTTCGCAGCAGGAACTGGCGGATCGGGTCGGTGTATCCAGACAGACGATCAGCGCGATTGAAAAAGGGGATTACAACCCTACCATCAACCTGTGTATTGCAATTTGCAAGGTACTTGGAAAAACGTTAGACGAGTTGTTTTGGATCGAATAGGAGATATCATGAAGCTGGAATTAAAAAACATACAAAAAAGTTTTGGAGAAAAAGAGGTATTAAAGGGAATTTCTTTTTCGGCTGAAAGCGGCAAGGCATTCGGCCTGCTTGGTCGAAACGGCGCCGGCAAGACGACGACGATCCGTATTTTGATGGATGTGTTTGAATCCGACGGCGGAGAAGTCGGCATTGACGGAAGGCCAATCGATTATACGCAGATTCGGATCGGGTATCTGCCGGAAGAGAGGGGACTTTACCCCAAAAAGAAAATCATTGACCAGTTGTTGTATTTTGCAATGTTACATGGCATGAAACGCCCGGACGCGATCAAAGCGATTGATTATTGGCTGGAACGTTTGGAAATGGCGGAGTACCGCAATAAGCGGCTGGATACTCTCTCAAAAGGCAATCAGCAGAAAATTCAGCTGGTTACCGCGTTGGCGCATAATCCGCAGATCGTAATTTTGGACGAACCGTTTTCCGGTTTGGATCCGGTCAATGCGATGCTGCTAAAGGATGTGGTCAAGGAGGAGATTGGGAAAGGGAAGATTGTCCTTTTTTCCAGCCATCAGATGAATTATATCGAAGAATTTTGTGACAGCATTGGCATATTAAATGGCGGCCGGATGGTTTTGCAGGGCGATATTTATGACGTCAAGCATAACTATGTTCGCGATAAGCTGATTGTGCGTTCCGAGGACGCACGGAAGATTCAACAGGAGCTTGGCGCCTGCTGTAAGGCCCAGGAAGGCATGGAGCTGTTGGTGCAGCTGTCGTCGCCGGCAGAAAAACAGACTATGATGAAACGATTGACGGAACAATATGATATCGATGAAATCAAAGTATTTGAACCGTCGTTAAATGATATTTTTGTGGAATATGCAGGGGATCAGAATTAAGGAGACGAAATCGTATGAAGCAGTTTGGCACAATTTTTATGTTTGAATTAAAATATTATTTTAAAAACAAGATTTTTGTTGGGGTTACCGCCCTATTGGTAGTGATTATAGCCGGAGTGATGTTTTTCCCAAATATTATGGATCTGGTAAAAGGGGAGGAAACCGAGACGGCAGAGGAACAAATTATAGACGGGTTGCTGCTGTTTTCCGCCAATGGCGTGGAAAATGCGGATGTGATACGGCAGGCCTTTGAGGAGTCGTTTGTCAATTATGAAGTCGGCGAGACCGAAGACGATTTGGAGCGTATCAAAGAGCGGGTGCTTTCCGGAGAAGCCGAATGCGCGTTTATCCTGGAGAGTCCGACGTCATATACGTATTATGTGAATAATCTGGAAATATACGACAACAATACGATGGTTGCGGACGAGGTTCTGAAACAGGTCTATCATCTGAACATGATGGTCGAGAGCGGGATTACGCCGCAGGAGGCAGGGGAAGCTTTGGCGGTGGAAATCAGCCATGAGACAGAAAGCCTGGGCAAAGATCAGATGCAGAATTTCTTTTATACCTATGTGATGATTTTTGCGCTGTATATGGTGATCCTCTTATACGGACAGATGGTGGCGACGAATGTTGCGACGGAGAAGAGTTCGCGGGCAATGGAGCTATTGATTACAAGCGCAAAACCCGTCAGCATGATGTTTGGAAAAGTGATTGCTTCGTGTCTGGCAGGCATGATCCAGCTTTTAGCGGTATTTGGGTCGGCGATGCTCTTTTACAATATGAACCAATCCCAATGGGAAGGCAATATGGTCATTGCGTCCATTTTTGATATGCCTTTGTATTTGCTGGGGTATATGATGGTATTTTTTATCCTGGGTTTCTTTATTTATGCATTTATGTTTGGCGCGATTGGCTCAACGGCTTCCAAGGTCGAGGATATCAATACGGCGGTAATGCCGGTGACGTTATTGTTTGTGGCTGGATTTTTGGTTGTGATGTATTCTATGTCTAACAGCAATGTGGACAATATTTGGATGCGTATTTGTTCGTATGTGCCGTTTACTTCGCCGATGGCGATGTTTACCAGGATAGCCATGAGCACGGTGCCGTTTTATTCGATTGCAATTTCTATCGCAATCCTGGTGGCAAGCGTGGTGGCTATTGGCGTGCTGTCGGCTAAAATTTATCGTGTGGGCGTTCTGCTTTATGGGACGAAACCCCAAATAGGTTCTATCTTAAAAGCGATACGAAAAGCTTAATGTTTTCAGGCT
>CAOJLW010000128.1 GCA_948438565.1 uncultured Lachnospiraceae bacterium
CCTTTTTATAGCGTTCCTTAATCTGGCCGACGCTATAACACAACCCACCGCTGATATAAAAGACAAATTGGAAACGCATCCCTAGTGGCAAAAGGATCACCTTGCCATTTTCAATCGGCATGGCAATCTCAAGTTCTCCATCGTCCGTAATATCATTGACCTGACTCTTGTAAATACGGTATCCAATCCCTGATCGTTCCTCCTGCGCTATTTGCTCCGTCCTTGGCAGCGGGCAAATATCCACTTTATCACCTAATTGAATTAAATTTGTAACCATCGCCTCTCCCTCCTCATCTGCCTATTCTCGATAAAAAATTAATAATCATCTGAGCAATGCCTTTATGCATAGATATCGCTTCATGCTCATCATTGATATAATTATTGGTCAACACTTGAAATGCCTTGGACGACGCTGCATTTGGCTTTTCATAAGAAACAATTTTCTGATTTCGGACTGCGTTTTCCATCTGCTGATCCTGGGGTATCATCCCCAAAAAATGGATACTGCCCTTTAAAAACTGCGAAACAACCGAATCAAGCTTAGAAAAAACAGCCTCTCCCTCCTCCATACTGTTTACTTTATTGGCCACCACATTAATTCGAACTTTATCTTTTGCAAAAATCGGATTCCGGTACAACGCCTTTAACAAGGAATAGGAATCCGTCAAAGAACTGGGTTCCGGCGTGCTAATCAGCATAACCTCTGGACTGGCCAATACAAATTCCAAAACGCTGTCAGAAATGCCCGCCCCTGTATCTACAATAATCACATCTGCCAATTCATTTAATTCAGACATACTGTGTACCAAATATAAAATCTGATCTTTGGAAAGGTTATTTAATCCAGCGATTCCCAGACCACCGGAAATAAATCCAATATCCATTGGCCCCGTGGTTATAATTTCCCGGGCGCTCTTTCCACGATAAATCAAATCACTTAAATTATATTTCGGAACTGCACCGAGCATAACCTCCACATTTGCCAATCCCAAATCTGCATCGAAGATTATCACCCGCTTGCCCATTTTCCGAAGCCATACCGCCATATTGACGGCTACGTTGGATTTCCCAACGCCGCCCTTTCCGCTGGTAACCGTCACTACCCTGGTATTACTTAGCGTCTGCACTTTCGTTCTCTGCTTAATCACGTTCCTCAGTTGTTGTGCCTGATCCATAGGCTAACTTCCTCCTAGTAACCTCTTGACCATCTTCTGAGAATTAAAGATTTCAATGTCATCCGGTACGTTTTGTCCATTCGTAACATAGGAAACCTCTGCCTGTGAATATAATTTGATATTCAGGATGTTTCCATACGTCGTCGTTTCATCCAATTTTGTAAAAATAATCTTATAATCGGAAATATCTTTGTAGACATCCGCAATTTCCATCAAGTCCCTGTAATTTGTCGTCGCACTAAGCACCAGATACATTTCACTGTTATAATTGTCTACGCTTTGGACAAGCTGCTTCGTATCTTCTTTTTGATCCTGATTCTTATGTGAAAAACCTGCCGTATCGACTAAAATTGCATCAAAAGCGCTCATCTGTTCTATGCCATTTTTTAAATCCTCGACAGAATAAATAATATTCATCGGAGTGTCCAAAATATTTGCATATGTCCTAAGCTGCTCGGCAGCGGCGATCCGATAGGTATCCGCAGTCAAAAAAGCCACCTTTTTTCCTTGCTGAACCTTCAGTCTGGAAGCCACTTTGGCAACCGTTGTCGTCTTACCCACCCCGGTAGGACCGACAAAAAATATGATCTTGGGTTTTTTCCCAGATAAATCGATCCCGCGCGGCTGCCCAAATTTTAAAATCATTTTCTGATAGACATTGGAAAGGATCGAATCTACGCTATTTCCGTTCCAATTAATCTTTTCAAATTCATTCATAATCTGGTTGACATATTTCTCATGAACCTCATTTCGGATCAAGGTCTCATATAGCACTTTTAAAAACGCCAGGTTCTCTTTTCGTTTTGTATCTGATTTTGGAAACTCCTGATCGATAGGAACCTCTTTCGGCGCGGCTGCAAGCTGTTTTTCCAATATATTCTGGAGATTCTCCAGCTTCTCTTCTATACGCTCCCGTTCGTCCAAATCCTCTTTTTTTAAGAGCTGAGCGTTGCGTTTTAAAAATTCTATCGCACTTTGTTCCGCCTTATTTTGGTCGATTGGCTCGCCCGTAATCGGCGGTATCTGAATCGGTTCATCCGCCGCCACATTAACGGTCTCATGCATTTTTTGCATATTTTTTAAAGCCATGCCGGAATCCAGCCGTTTCTCCTTTTCCTCCATAGCCGCTGTCACTTCAATGATCGGTTTTTTAAAAGACTGAAACATCCCTTTAGGCCGAATCTCCCTTTCGCTCATAATTACGGCGCCCTCGCCTAACTCTGCCTTTGCTTTTGCAATCGCCTCTTCCCTGGTCTTGCCTTGAAATTTTTTTATCGTCATTATCCTGTCACCATCCCAACTGATTGTAATTCAACATTGGATTCCACTTCATTATATGAGACTACTATCAAATCCCGGAAATAGTCCGATGTAAGTTTTTTAAAATACATTCTCACAATCGGTGATGTTATTATAATGGCGCTCTTGCCCAAATTCTCTAACTTCGCCACCTCTGTCTCAACCGAAGCAATAATCGCTTTCGTACGTTCCGGATCGAGCGTTAAATATGCACCTTGCTCCGTCTGCTTAATGGAGGACATAATATCCTGCTCTGTTTTTGGATCCAATGTGATGACGCTGGTCACCTCATTCGGCACAAAATATTTACCCGATATTGCACGTTTCAAATTCTGTCTCACATATTCTGTCAATACATCCGTATCTCTTGTAGTCTGGGCATGATCGGCCAATGTCTCAAATATAGAAAGCAAATCCCGGATGGAAATACCTTCCCTTAACAGGTTTTGCAAAACCTTCTGGACTTCCCCAAGGCCAAGCAATTTGGGAACAAGCTCTTCTACGAGCACAGGATTGGATTCCTTTAAATTGTTGACCAAATTCTGTACATCCTGCCTGGTCAAAAGTTCATCTATATGCGTCCGGATCACTTCCGTTAAATGTGTCGCAATAATAGAAGGTGGATCGACCACGGTATAACCGAGGCTTTCCGCACGTTCTCTCTGCCCTTCCGTAATCCAAATGGCCGGCAGATGGAAGGACGGTTCAAATGTAGGAATTCCGGTGATTTCTTCCTCTACATACCCTGGATTCATCGCCATATAGTGATCAAAGAGAATTTCCCCTTCCGTAACCTGTATCCCTTTAATTTTAATAATATATTGATTCGGATTCAACTGAATATTGTCACGGAGACGAATAATCGGAACCACCGTACCAAGCTCAAGCGCAATTTGCCTTCGAATCATAACCACGCGATCCAAAAGATCCCCGCCCTGATTGACATCGGCCAGCGGAATAATGCCGTAGCCAAATTCCAATTCAATCGGATCCACTTGTAGCAATGATACCACATTTTCCGGTTTGCGGATTTCTTCCGCTTCATTTTCTTCCAGATTGGCCTCTTCCTCAATCTGCTCGATCCCAATATTTTTGGAGATACTCCGACCGGCTATTAGAAAAGCTCCTCCAAGTCCAGCAAACAAATACCAGGTAAATGGAGTTGCCAGACCTAAAAAGCACATCGTCGCGCCCACAATATATAATACTTTTGGCGTACCGAACAACTGACGCACCAAAACCGTGCCAAGATCCGCCTCTTTAGACGCTTTTGTAACTAAAATACCGGTTGCAAGAGAAATCAATAGAGATGGGATCTGGCTGCACAAGCCGTCGCCAATCGTCAAAACGCCATATCTTTGAATCGCTTCTACAAACTCCAGGCCGCCACGCGTCATACCCATTGCGGTCCCGCCGATAAAGTTGACAAAAGTAATAATTAATCCTGCAGCGGCGTCTCCCTTTACATATTTGGTCGCACCGTCCATGTTACCAAAGAAGCTGGATTCCGCCTGAATTTTCTCACGGCGCGCCCTTGCTTCTTTTTCCGTAATAGTCCCCGTATTTAAATCTGCGTCAATCGCCATCTGTTTTCCCGGCATTGCATCCAAGGTAAACCTTGCGGTTACTTCTGCAACACGTTCCGAACCTTTATTGATGACAACAAACTGGATAATAATCAAGATAATAAATATAATTGCACCAATAATCAAATCGCCGCCGCCCACAAACGAGCCGAATGTCTCTACAACGTTTCCAGGATCGCCGTCTGTTAAAATACGGCGTGTAGAAGACATATTTAACGATATACGGAAAATGGTAGTAAACAGCAATAACGTCGGGAAAAAAGACATATCCAAGACTTCCTGTGCAAACAACGCATTAAACATGACAATCATTGCAATGGAAATATTCAATGACAGCATGACATCCAGTAACGTGGAAGAAATGGGTATAATGAAAAAGATTATTGCAGCCAGCAAATATAATGCCACACCGACATCCGCTTTTTTCATTTTGCTTCCTCCTTCTAATTATTCTTTAGATTATATACCATTGCCAAAACCTCTGCTACAGCCTGGTAAAGCTCCGGCGGGATTTCTTTGCCGATATCCACGTTTGCATACAGCATACGCGCCAACGGCTTGTTTTCCACAATTTCAATATGATTTTCTTTTGCTACTTCCCTAATTTTAAGCGCCAGATAATCCTCCCCTTTTGCAAGGACGATCGGAGCCTTTGCCTCATTGGCGTCATATTTGATGGCAACGGCAAGATGAGTCGGGTTTGTAATAATGACATCCGCCTTAGGGATATCCTGCATCATACGCCGCCTGGACGCTTCATGCATCCTCTGGCGTTGCTTACCTTTAATTTCCGGATTCCCTTCCGTATTTTTATATTCATCCTTGACTTCCTGTTTGGTCATTTTCATATCTTCATGGAACTTATGCTTTTGATAAATCCAATCCAAAATACCTACGACAAAATATACCAGGGCAATCTTTAACCCTGTATCTAAAATCACCTGGCCACACAAAAGAATGGCCTGCATCAGCGGAATATGGTATAAAATAAACAATTCATCCGCATTTTTTTGAATCGACGCATAGGCCACATAACCGATCAACCCCAGCTTTAAAAACGATTTCAACAGCTCAAACAGTGAATCCTTCGAAATAATCCGCTTTAAACCATTCAACGGATTAAACTTTTCCGGCTTTGGCTTTAAAGGTTTTGAAGTCACCTTCCAACCGACCTGTATCAAACAGACTAGAATACATACCGCCGTTCCGACAAGAAAAAACGGAAGCAACAGATATAAAAATTCCTGCATAATCACGCGCAACATCATATCGATGCTGTGCCCATTCGTTTCCCTTGCATTATTGGCCGCAAAGTCCGGTATTCTAGTATATGTATAAGAAAAGACGTTCAAAAAACCATTGTATACAAACGCAGAAAAAATTTTCAACAGCAAAAATAAAACCATCAAATCAAACGCGCTGTTCAATTCCTTGCTCTTTGCAACCTTACCGTCGTTTCTGGCATCCGTTAATTTTTTTGCGGTAGGTTCTTCCGTTTTTTCCCCACCTGGCCCATCCTTTGCAAACCATTGTAAGTTATAAGAGAGCCATCTGTTGTTATCCCATTCTGTCAACTTTCATACATCCCTTTTATCATAGATACAATTGTTTTCTTCATTTCATCGAAAATAAAATCGGACACATCCATAAACAGTCCAATTGTCAACAACATAACGGTCAGGCCAAATAATACTTTCAACTGCATACCTACCGCAAACATATTCATCTGTGGAGACACCTTCGCCATAATGCCGAGGATACAGTTCAAAATCATAATACAGGCAAAAACAGGAAGGATAATACGAAATGCAATTACAAACAGATCAATCATATAAGCTACCATCCCGTTCATCAAATGATCCCATTGAAACACCTGGCCATTGATCGGGATCAGCTGGTAAGAATCAGCCACTGCCCGCAGAATATAATGGTGCATATTGGTTATTATCAAAAGAAGCATTACCAGATAACTGTATAAATTGGCGCTGACGCTTGCCTGCGACTGCATCTGAGGATTGTATTCCATAGCCATGGAAAAGCCAATATTCATATCAATTAAATTTCCGGCTAATAAAATAATGGAATTACAAATGTTTGCTGCAAATCCAATGAGC
>CAOJLW010000129.1 GCA_948438565.1 uncultured Lachnospiraceae bacterium
GAAACGGCCATACGCCAAGCCAATCTGCCGGAATCCGTCCTTGCCGCGTCTGTAAACGATACGCTGTACGCCCTGCCGCTGACAGCGGACAACGGATATTTCCTCTATTACAATCAGCAGTATTTTTCAGAAGAAGATATCTTGTCCTGGGACAAAATGTTGGATATCGCCGCTGCGCACAATAAAAAAATTTCTATGGAATGGTCGTCCGGATGGTATGTCTATTCTCTGTTTGGCAACACCGGACTTACGGTTGGACTAAATGACGACGGCATTACCAACTACTGTACCTGGAATAGCACAGACAGCAGCATCAAAGGGACGGACGTTGCGACGGCCATGCAAAATATGGCGGCGCATCCCGGATTTATCAGCGCCGACGACGCCGGATTTCTGGAAGGCGTCCAAAACGGCACGATTATTGCTGGCATCAACGGCGTCTGGAATGCCGTCGCCGTCCAGGAAGCCTGGGGCAGCGATTTTGGCGCAACCAAACTGCCCTCCTATCTCTGCGCCGGGCAGCAGATCCAAATGGCCTCTTTTTCCGGCTATAAACTCATCGGCGTAAACGCTTACTCCAAACAGAAAGCCTGGGCGGCCAAACTGGCGGAATGGATATCGAATGAAGAAAACCAAAAGCTCCGCTTTATGCTGCGCGGCCAAGGCCCGTCTAACGCCAACGCTGCGTCTTCACCGGAAGTGCAAAATTCCCCCGCTATCGCCGCTTTGTTAGAACAGTCGGAATTTTCCTGTCTGCAACGTATCGGCGGCAATTTCTGGGATCCGGTCTCTGCATTTACCGCCAACCTCCTGGCTCAAAACCCGTCAGGGAAAAGCTTACAAGAACAGCTTGACGCCATGGTGGAAGGGATCATAGCCCCATAGCACAACCAAAGGAGTACCCGTTATGATGAAAAATATCAGCTTAAAACACCGTTTAATCATACCGATCGCCCTTTTGGGCCTGGTAGCGCTTTTTTCCAACATCCTTTCAGTTTGGAACATCCACAACGTCAATGCCAGCGCTGCCAATATCGCCGACAATTATATGGACGCTCAAAGCCGCCTGGCTCAAATCAGCCAGTCCTCTATGGACATACATAAAATGGCGCTAAGCCACATCGTTGCCACCGATTATAATACGATGACTACGCTTGTCCAGCAGATTAAATCAGAAGAATCTCTGTTGGACGATATGCTTGCAGACTATGAACAGCATATTATCAAAAAAGACCGGACGCAGTACGAAACGCTCCTGGCCGATTATACCTCATTTAAAAAAGCCTTGATCCATCTGGTTTGCGCCAGCGCCAGCCATAAGACGCAGGACGCCTATACCCTCGCCAACAATGATGTGGCTTCTTATGCCCAAGCGATGGAAACGGACATCGATGCTTTAAACACTTCCATTCGCGAACAGACCGCTCAGGCAAGATCGCATTTATCCACCGTATATTTCCTGTCGCTGACCGTCGGCATTACGGCAGCCGCCGCCTGTGTTTTACTGGTCTTTGCCGATTTAAAGCTGATCACCAACTATGTGGTTTTGCCTATCCAAAGCATTTTAAAAACCATCCGGGAGAGTTCCGGACGTATCCACCAGATGACCGGAGAAGTCTTAAAACGAACCCGGGATTCCAAAGGCAGCGCGGCCGGCCTTTCCTCTATTGCAGGACAGCTTTCGGCCACAATCCAAAAAGTAGCCAAAAATATATCGGCTATCCACGACAATGCGGAAAATGTCCGGCTTGACGTCCATAATATCGCCGAAGAATGCAGCGACATCACCGACTATACCGTCCAAATGAATTCCAGAGCCGACACGATGCAGCAGTCCGCTCTGCACAGCGCGCAAACTGCCCGCGCCAAGGCAGGAGAACTCCTATATGCCCTGAATGATGCAATTGCAAAAAGTAAAAGCGTGGATCAGATCATGACACTGACCGATGAAATCCTGGCCATCTCCCAGCAGACACGTCTCATCTCTTTAAACGCTTCTGTGGAAGCTGTCAATGCCGGAGCTGCTGGCAAAGGCTTTGCGGTCGTTGCCGATGAAGTGCGCGATCTCGCTCATTCCAGCCAGGAAACGGCCAATCGAATCCAAGAAGTCAACAACGTAGTCACCGCCGCTGTATACAACCTCTCTGAAAATGCACAGCATCTTATTGACTACATGAACCAATCCGTTTTGACAGAATTTGAAGCATTTGTACAGTCCGGCTCCCAATATAAAGAGGACGCCGCCTATATTCGCCAGGCTATGGACACCTTCCATACACGCACCGAACACCTGAAACATTCCATGTCCGGAATCACCGATTCCATCAGCGCCATTACCAAAGCCATCGACGACGGCGCGCAGGGGATTTCAGGCGTCGCCGACAATACCAAAAACCTTGCCAAGGATATGGAAGATATTACGCAGCGTATGGGCGTCAATCAGGAAGTGGTGCAGGATCTCGAACAGGAAACGACTGCATTTGATAATTTATAAGCTCTGTATTTGCTCTACAGACGACAGATACCCTCCATGTACAAGGGAATACACGCTTTGTCCACGGAGGGTATTTTTTATTGTATATAAAACGGCACATCGTAAGTATCCAGTTGCTCGTCGTCCCGACAGTGAAACAGAATATGGCAGCCAGGCATTTCCTCCTCGCGCAGCTCCCCCGCGTCAAAGGTATGCTCCCTGGCCCAAAACCAGTCGATTTCTTCTGCGGCTATCCCCCATTTATCATGTATCCGCTCATCTCCCGTAGCAAGCTCCCGTCTCCATATTCCAGGCTTCCTGCCCTCTGCGGCCAGATAAAAAACATAACCGTCCATCACGCCGCATAAAAGTCCCGGCAGATCTTCCACAAATTGCGCCCCTCCGGCAAAATCAGGCGCAATGCGGCACAAGGGCCTGGGAAATGCAGCGTCATTTTTCCAGCCTGTATAATAAATCCAGCCGCCATCCTCACAAATACCGTCAAACACATCGTACATAATCGTATCCGCCACTTTCCGATCGCTGCCATCCATAGCAATGCTGACTAACGCCGGACGCTTGATCCCCATAATATCCGCAGTTGCAGCCGCCTGATAGAGAATACGCCCTTTTACAAAAAGTACGGGACAGTTTCTCCAAGTATCCTGATACATCTGATCCTCTAATATCTGTCGCACACCGTCTCGATATCGCGTCAAAAGCAAAATGCCCCCTGCTTCCAATATGGAATCCAATGCGCTCTCACCATTTCTATCTTCTTCCAAATAGTAGCTCCATCCCTCTTCGTCCTCGTATAAGAATTCCTTCCCGACTACTCTGCGCATATCCTCCCAAGCCAAATGGGGAAATACGTTTTCTCCCTGTCGCTCATACAATTCTGAAAATAACGGATAAATTTCCGCGCTGCCCCTGGTATTGTCGGCCAGAATCAAGGACAGTCCCAGCATATCCTCTGCATGAAAAATATCTCCGGATGACGTTCTAAGAGAATCTACCGATAAAAAAGCCGTTTGTCCCGCAGGGGTTTGGGCATACGTTTGATCCTCTCCCTCGTACAACCCCTCGTAACGTCCGCCGGCCTGGGAATCCGGATCCGCATATTCCAATCGCCGTTCTTCTATATTATAGATCAACGGTTCTGACCCCCCCGGCTCACAGTTAAAAAATATCTGCCTTCCATCCTCCGATACTTCGAAAAACCTTTCCCGCTCTCCTGACACTTGCCAAAGTCCCGCAGCCTCAACATCCAACAGATGATCGATCCGCTGCCTTTTGATATCATAAATCAAAAGGCCCCAGTCATCATATACCATGGCCCTCTCCTCGGAAGCGTACGCAAGCCTTGGCATATCCGTACCGTAACCAATCTGGGCCACATCCTCTACCGTAAGACCGGACAGTTTTACCAGCCGCTCCTTCAAACGCGTTTCCGAATCGAAATCCGATTGGTTCTCGTCTGCAAAGTCTTGAACCTCTTCTTTTGGCCCCTCTTTGGAAGGCTGGGAGGATGTTGAAAAAGCCACAAGCAGACTCACAGACAACAGGATGCCTATTCCAAAACCGGCAGCCAATACGCCTTTTTTCCTGTTTTCAGAAGCAAAAATATTGGCAAACCGTTCTTTTAACGTTTTCATATCCCGGGAAAATTCACTGACGCAAAATACGGTACGGCCATGTTCCGAACCGGCGGCGCAATGCAACAGGGTTTGGCTATATTGTTTTTTCTCCTCCCTGCTAAAATTTCTGACAACTGCGTTATCACACAAAAATTCCATATCCCGTATCGCCTGGCGTTCCATCCAATACACCAAAGGATTGAACCAATGCACCGTCCTGGCTGCGGCAAACAAAGCTTTCCACCATAGATCCTTCCTTTTATAATGGGTAAACTCATGCGCCAATATAAACTCCAACTGCTCTTTTCCATACTCTGCAAACGGAAGCAGGATCTGCGGCCTACCGACCCCAAACAACATCGGATAGGAAATCGCCTTGGAACGATAGACCGGCAGGTTTTTACAATTGGTTAAAAACACTTTTGTCCGTCTGAGTTTATGGCAAAAGCTTCCATAACAAAACAACTGCCAGGCCAAAGAGACCGCCGCTCCTACCGCCCATAGAAGCGCCGCCCAGGTAATCATTGGCGTTTCGCTCTTGGACTTCTCTGCCCAAACCTCTGTCCCTTGCATCGTAACGTCCGGCTCCACAGTCTTTGCCTGTTTTGATCGAGCATCTGTTTTCCTTTCCCAAACCTCCCGTGCTTCTCCCAGGCCATTTGGCTTTTTCTTTGTATGCGCCGCCGACCAGTCCCGACTTTCCGCTTGGAAAGGCTGCGGAACCGAAATATGCACCGCATAGTCGGAAAGCGAAAAATCAAATGGCAAAAGCAGACGAATGGCCAACAGGATCCAGAGGAGATAACGCCAAAAAACGGTATGTTTTTTTCTAAGCAGTGGGGAAACCGCTAAAATCAGCAGGATCCCAACGCCGGACAATGCCGACGCCTGTAACAATTCCAAAAACATCTCCATATACGCCCGCCTTTCTACAGACTGTCCAAATAGTCCTTTAACTCTTGAATCTGATCGTCCGAAAGTCCATTCCCATCATACAAAGCCGCCACAAACTTTTTGATGGAGCTTCCGTAAAGCTTTTTTAAAACGCTGCTGCTCTCCTGCTTGAGATACTCTTCTTCCCGTACCAGCGGCCGATAACAATTATTCCTGCCCTCTTTTTCCACACAGACAAACCCTTTTTCCTCCAAACGGGACAAAAAGGACAAAACGGTTGTTTTGGATAGCCGTCTCTTTGGAGGCAGGCAGGCTTCGATTTCCATCCTGGTCATTGGCTTTCCTGACTTCCAAAGGATCAGCATCAGCTCCAATTCTGAATTAGGTAACGTCTGATATCCCATCGCACCCTCCTTTTTATTCGGCATTTGCCGTACTATGGGTTATATTCTACACTTGCCGAATATAAATGTCAAGGCCCGATCACCATTCCGGAAAATCATGGATAGATTCATCAAAAATCATTTCCTCCACCACTCTTACGCACGCGTCTACATCTTTCGCAATCTCTTTCCCCCAAAAACGAACTACATTCCATCCTAAAAATAACAGTTTTTTTTCATTTTCTTTATCACGCTGTCTGTTCCGTTCAATTTTCCGAATCCAATAGTCCGCATTGTTTCCCCTTTGTAATTGCAGCTTGAGCTTATCCCAATCCTTCTCATGAAAAAACTCACTATCACAGAATATCGCAATCTTGTACTTTGGAATCACAATATCCGGCTTTCCTGGTAAGTTAGCGCAATTTTTGCGATATCGAAATCCCTTTTTCCACAGCGCCTTTCTTAAAGCGACCTCAATGGATGTATCTTTACTCTTCACACGCTTCATCGTTTTCGAAACGATCTCTTGATCACGCGCCACTGCGCAACACCTCGATCCTAAAAAACACATGGTATAAACTTTTCTATCACTTTAGCAACCATACAAACCGGAATTGCATTTCCTGCCTGTTTTCTGATCTGCGCATCCGACACCACAATTTGAAATGTATCCGGAAACCCCTGCAACCGCAGCATTTCTCTCGGCGTTAATCTGCGTTCTCCATCCACA